>NZ_JAYFSJ010000010.1:0-235244 GCF_039708975.1 Chromobacterium indicum | reverse complement strand
TGCAGTGCAAGTGTTCGGCTTTCGCCAAGCACTTACACCTATCGGTTATTCGTTCTGTTAAAGAGCAGTGCTGGCCGCTGCGTCGTCATCACCGGAACCGTTTCGTTTCCGCTGTTTCGTTCGCTGCGTCAGCTGAGGAGGCGAACTATACGCCCGGGCCCCTGACCCGTCAACACCTTTTGCGAGAAAAAATGAACTTTCTTCAGCCGATACGCACAAGACGTTGATTTACAAGAAAAGCCGCCAGGAAGGATTTTCATGAAAACGCAAAACGCCGCTTGAAAGCGGCGCTTCGCTGGGGCTGCGGCCTGGCTATGGTTTGGCCGCAGCCTGCGCTTCCGGCTGCAAATACGGCAAAAAGGCGTTGACCACTTCCGGCGCGTCCGGCTTGGTGCGGGTGCCGATGCTGATCACCTTGCTGGCGCCGGGCAAGACCAGGTACTTGTGGAAGTTCCACATCGGCGCGTCGTCGGTGGCGGCAATCAGGTCCTTGAACACAGGCTGGGCATCCGCTCCTCTGACATGCCCCTGGCCCGCCATCGGGAAGGTCACGCCGTAATTGGCCTGGCAGAAGGCGCCGATCTCGCTGTTGCTGCTCAGCTCCTGCAAAAAGTCGTTGCTGGGAAAACCCACCACCATCAAGCCGCGCGGACCGTACTGCTTATATAGAGACTCCAGCTGGGTGAATTGCGGCGTGAAGCCGCAATGGCTGGCGGTGTTCACCACCAGCAACGGCCGATCGGCGTATTGGCACAGGTTGATCTGACCGCCCATCAATCCCGGCACGGTATGGTTCAGCAAGGCGGGACATGCGGCCAGCACCGCCTGCCCCCACAACATCAATATGACTCCCCAGCGTTTCATCGCATCCTCCTTGCCAAACCGGCTGATGGTTCGGCGCTCGCTTCATATAAGAATAGGGCAATGCGCCCATGCATTGCCCTATCGTCTCATATCGCGAAGGCGCACGCCCTCGCCCTGTCATTCAGGCTGGCTGGCGATGTCCGCTCGCACCTTGTCCATCTCCAGGTCGCGCAGGCTCTGGATCAACTGTTCAAACTGGCCGGCCATCAGCGCGCCGGCCTGATTGAACACCATCACGCCATCCTTGACCGCGATCAGCGTCGGAATGGAGCGGATATTGAAGTGGGCGGCCAGATCGCGCTCGGACTCGGTATCGATTTTGCCGAACACGATGTCGCCGTGTTTTTCGGAAGCGGCTTCGAACACCGGGCCGAACATCTTGCAGGGACCGCACCAGGGCGCCCAGAAGTCCAGGATGACCAGCCCTTCTTCCTTCATGCTGGCGTTGAAGTTGTCGGCGGTGAGGTTGATATAGGACATCGCGGCTCTCTTTCTGTGAATCGTTGGGCCCGCCAAGCGGCGGGCTGTCTCAGACCAAGATATGAGCGGGCCCATGCCATTGCAAGACATCGCCCCGGTTGTATTTTTCAATCCGCCCGATAGCCGCTCAGCCGATGAAGGGCAATGCCAGGTAGAGCTTGATCACGATGGCGTTGACGATGTCGATGAAGAAGGCCCCCACCATCGGCACCACCAAAAAGGCCAGATGCGACGGACCGAAACGCTCGGTCACCGCCTGCATATTGGCGATGGCGGTGGGAGTGGCGCCCAGGCCGAAACCGCAATGGCCGGCGGCCAGCACCGCTGCGTCGTAGTTGCGCCCCATCACGCGAAAAGTGACGAACACCGCGTACAGCGCCATCGCCAGCGTCTGCAGCAATAACAAGGAGAAGATAGGCAGCGCCAACGCCGCCAGATCCCACAAGCGCAGCGACATCAGCGCCAGCGCCAGAAACAGCGACAGGCTGACATTGCCCACCACCGACACCTCGCGCTCGAAAATCCGGTACCAGCCCAGCGCCGACAGGCCATTGCTGATCAGCACGCCGACGAACAGCACGCAGACAAAGGTGGGCAGTTCGAACGCGGTGCCTTTCAGCAGCGAGCCGATAAAGGTGCCGCCCAGCAAACAGACGGCGATCAGAGCCAGCGTCTCGATGAAGGAATGCGGCGTGATCAGCCGCTGCGCGTCCGGCTGCTCGAAACCGCGCGGCGGCTGGTCCGCATTGTGCTCCGCTCCCGGCGCCTTGACGCGCTTGACCAGGAAGCGCGCCACCGGGCCGCCGATCAGCCCGCCCAGCACCAAGCCGAAGGTGGCGCAAGCCATCGCCAGCTCGGCGGCGGAAGCCAGGCCGTATTTGTCGGCGAAGGTGCCGCTCCACGCTGCGCCGGTGCCATGGCCGCCGGACAAGGTGATGGAGCCGGCCAGCAAGCCCATCAGCGGGTCCAGACCCAGCGCGCTGGCCACCGCCACGCCGAGCGTGTTCTGCACCAGCAACAGCCCCACCACCACACCGAGAAAGATGCCCACCGTCCTGCCGCCCTGTTTCAGGCTAGCCAGATTGGCGGTCAGGCCGATGGCGGCGAAGAAGGCCAGCATCAGCGGGGTTTGCAGCGAAGCGTCGAAGCGCACTTCGATGCCGGAAAACTGACGCCAGGTCAGCAAAGCGGCTGCGACCACCAGGCCGCCGGCCACCGGCTCGGGAATGTTATAGGTGCGCAGCACGCCGGTATGGGCGACCAGTTTGCGGCCCAGCAGCAGAACGAGCGAGGCGGCCACCAGCGTGCCGTAGAAATCGAGTTGGATCATCGGTAGTCCTATTGTCGTTTTCGAGCGAAAACGCGCCGCTGCGCGACGCAGACAAACCGATGAAGCAGGAAGGCATGGAGACGCTCCACATCCCGCCGCTTGCGCGGCGAGGCGGCACGAAGGCCACCGGCTGGCTGGTCGGCGACTCCATGCGGAAACGCGCTTCCTCATGGGAGCGGAGAAACTTCGAAAAAGTTCGCGTAAAAACTTTTTACAATCAATCAGATGCCGACTCAGGCGCGGCTGATCCGCCAGCACTGGTGGATTTTACGGTTGCGGAAGTCTTCCGGCACCGACTGCCCGCTGACATCCTGAATCTGGTAATCCTGGCTTAAACGATCGTCGAGCTGGAAAGTTCGCAGATTGTTGGAGAAGTACAGCCAGCCGCCCGGCGCCAGCAGCGCCATCGCGTAGTCGATCAGCCAGACATGGTCGCGCTGCACATCCAGGATGTCGCGCATCTTCTTGGAATTGGAGAAGGTGGGCGGGTCCATCACGATCAGATCGAAGCGCTTGCCCGCGTCCACCGCCTCTTCCAGATACTGGAACACGTCGGCGCGCACCAGTTTGTGCTTACCGAGATCCAGCCCGTTCAGCTCGAAGTTCCGGCGCGACCAATCCTGATAGGTATTGGACATGTCCACCGTCTCCGAGGCAACCGCGCCGCCGGCGCCTGCATAGACAGTGAAGCTGCCGGTATAGGCGAACAGATTGAGGAAACGCTTGCCGGCCGCCTCTTCGCGCACCCGCTTGCGGGTGTTGCGGTGGTCGAGAAACAGTCCGGTGTCCAGATACTGGTCCAGGTTGACGATGAAGTGCTGGCCGAACTCCTCGACCACGAAATCCTCACCTTCCGCGCCCACTTTCTCGTACTGGCTGACGCCCTTCTGCCGGCGGCGGTTCTTCAGCGTGACCGCGGCGGCCGGGATGCCGGTCACCTGCGCAATGGCCGCCACCACCGCGTCTATCCACCCGCGGTACTCGTCGTCGCCCATCTCCCAGCCGGTGTCGTACTCCTGCAGATGAACGCGCGATCCATAGATGTCCAGCGCGAACGGGAACTGCGGCACGTCCTTGTCGTAGACGCGCCAGGCGCCCAGCCCCTGCCGGCGCGCCCATTTGGCGTAATGCTTGTAGTTCTTGGCCAGACGGTTGGTGAAGGCGCTGACGTCCTGCATGGCGTATCCTCGATTGCTGCAAAACAAACGCGCCAGCCTAGGCTGGCGCGACACGGTGTTCAAACCGGCATTATAAGGCGCTATTGCTCGGAGTACATCGACAGCATCTTGAGATAGACCGGCTCCGGCAGGTACTGGCGAATCACGCTCTCCCAGCCGCGGGGGCCGATCAGGCCCTTGACCATCGTCGACGACACCTCGGCGTATTCGCGCGGCGGCAGCAGGAACAGCGTGGTGATGTCCGGATGCAGATCGGAATTGATGTAGCGCATCGTGCGCTCATACTCGTAGTCGCTGGCGGTTCGGATGCCGCGCACGATGTAGTTGGCGCCGACGCTCTGCGCGTAATTCACCAAGAACTGATTTTCGAATACCTCGACCCGCAGCTTGCTGAAACCCGTGGTCACTTCGCGCAGCAGCGCCACCCTTTCCTCGGCGCTGAAGGTGCAGTGCTTGTCCGGATTCACGCCCACGGCGACGATCAGTTCGTCGAACAGCTCCACCGCCTCGCGTATCATCCACAAGTGGCCGTTGGTGACCGGATCAAAGCTGCCGGCATAGACGGCTCGTTTCAATTGACGTTTCCCTTTGGCTTTGATTGTGTTTTCCATGACGACTGTATCTTGCGTTGAGAGGGGTGGTAAAGAATTTTTTGTGCGGCGCGGCAAAATAACGCCGCGCCGCGCAGGCTGTCAAGAAACGGTCACAACTGACAGTTGATCATCCAGCTGACGCCGAATTTATCACTAAAGCAGCCGAAAAGCGCGTTCCAGAATGTCTTGTGCAGCGGCAACGTCACCTGGCCGCCTTGGCTCAGCGCGGCGAAAACCTTCTCCGCCGTCGCGGTATCGCCGTCCAGGTTGATGGACAGCGAAATCTGCTGGCTGGGCGACGCCGGCCTGTCGGTATCCGAAATCATCAGCGCATTGGCACCGAACGCCAGCCGCGCATGCATGATCCAGTTCGGATCGATGTCGCCCATGGACGGCACGTCCTTGGGCGCGTCGGCATAGCGCATCAGGATGGCGATTTCGCCGTTCAGGGCCTCGCGATAGAAGTTCAGCGCCGCCTCGGCGCGGCCGTCGTTGAAATTCAGATACGGATACACATGCATGGCAAGCCTCCGTTCAGTGATGGGAAGGCCAGTGTACGCCGGGCTTGAATGGCAATGAAACGAAAAAGGCCCGCGGCGCTTTGCGCCGCGGGCCCTGCGATGCCGATTTGGTCTCAGCCGTTGATCTCTTCGGCACGGTGGCAAGCCACCATGCGCTGGTCCAGCTCGCGCAGCTGCGGCACCTCCGCCTTGCAGCGCTCGTTGGCATGCGGGCAGCGCTTGTGGAAGGCGCAGCCAGACGGCGGATTCAGCGGGCTGGGCAGCTCGCCCTCGATCTTGATCTTGATGCGGCGATCTTCCGGATGGATGGACGGCGTCGCCGACAACAGCGCCTGGGTGTACGGGTGCAGCGGCCGTTCATAGACGCGATCCTTGGCGCCCACCTCCACCGCGCGGCCCAGATACATCACCATCAGCTCGTCGGCGACGTGCTCCACCACCGCCAGATTGTGGGAAATGAACACATAGGCGGTGTTGAACTCCTCCTGCAGATCCATGAACAGGTTCAATACCTGCGCCTGGATGGATACGTCGAGCGCCGAGGTCGGCTCGTCCGCCACCACGATCTTGGGGTTCAGCATCATCGCGCGGGCGATGGCGATGCGCTGGCGCTGGCCGCCGGAGAACATGTGCGGGTAGCGGAAATAGTGTTCCGGGCGCAGGCCCACGCGGGCCATCATCGCCCGCACCTTTTCTTCGCGCTCCTTCGCCGACAGATCGGTGTTGATCAACAAGGGCTCGGACAGCTGGTCGCCAATCTTCTGGCGCGGGTTCAAGGAGCCGTACGGGTTCTGGAACACCATCTGCACCTTGCGCCGCATTGCCTTCAGCTCCGCGCCGCTGGCCTTGGCCGCATCCTGGCCGTCCAGAATCAGCGAGCCGGAGGTCGGCTGCTCGATCAAGGTCAGCTGGCGCGCCAGCGTGCTCTTGCCGCAGCCGGATTCGCCTACCACCGCCAGCGTGCGGCCGGCCTCCAGCTCGAACGACACCCCGGCCAGCGCCTTCACCTGCGCCTTGGGCTTGAACAGGCCCTGCGCCACATCGTAGTAACGGGTCAGATCTCCCGCTTGCAAAACCTTAGCCATGCTGCTTCTCCTTGGCCAGCAACGGGTAGTGGCAACGCACCGCGCCATGCTCGTGGGCAGTCAATCCAGGCCGCTGGCCGCGGCAGTTGTCCTGCGCGTACGGGCAGCGCGGCGACAGCAGGCAACCGCTCGGGCGGTCATACTGGCCGGGCACGATGCCCGGCAGCGTGGCCAGCCGGCGCGCGCCCTTGCTGTGCTCCGGAATCGACGACAGCAGCGCCTCGGTGTACGGATGGGCGGGATGGCGGAAGATTTCCGGCACCGTGCCCATTTCGGCCACCTGGCCGGCGTACATCACCACCAGCCGCTGCGCCACCTCGGCCACCACGGCCAAGTCGTGGGTGATCAGGATCAGCGCCATGTTCTGGCTCTTCTGCAAACTGACCAGCAGCTCCATGATCTGAGCCTGGATGGTCACGTCGAGCGCGGTGGTCGGCTCGTCGGCAATCAAGAGCTTGGGACTGCAGGCGATGGCCATGGCGATGGCGACGCGCTGGCTCATGCCGCCCGACAACTGGTGCGGGTAGGCGTCGAGCCGCGACGCGGCGGCCGGAATCTCCACCAACTGCATCAGCTCCAGCGCGCGGGCCTTCAAGGCCGCGCCGCGCAGCCCCTGGTGCACCTTCAACACTTCCATGATCTGGTAGCCGACGGTGTAGCTGGGGTTCAGCGCCGTCATCGGATCCTGGAAAATCATCGAAATATCCTTGCCGACGATCTTGCGGCGGCCGCGCGCCGAGATGCTCAGCAGGTCCTTGCCGTCGAAGCTCAGCTCGTCGGCGACGATGCGGCCCTGCCCTTCCAGCAAGCCCATCATCGCCATCATGGTCACCGACTTGCCGGAGCCGGATTCGCCGACGATGCCGACGATCTCGCCCTGGGCGACATTCAGCTCCAGCCCTTCCACCGCGCGGAACGGGTTCTTCTCCGATCCAAACTCCACGGACAGGTTTTTGATTTGCAACAGACTCATGTTCTTATCCTCAGGCGGCGCGCTTCAGCTTGGGGTCCAGCGCGTCGCGCAGGCCGTCGCCCATCAGGTTGATCGCCAGCACCGACAGCAAGATGGTCAGACCCGGCAGGGTCACCACCCACCAGGCGCTCTCGATGTAGTCGCGGGCCGAGGCCAGCATGGTGCCCCACTCGGCGGTCGGCGGCTGCACGCCCAGGCCCAGGAAGCCCAGCGCGGCGATCTCGAGGATGGCGGAGGAAAAGCTCATGGTGGCGTGCACGATCAGCGGGGCCATGCAGTTGGGCAGCACGGTGACGAACATCAGACGTCCCAGACCTGCGCCGGCGACGCGGGACGCCACCACGTAGTCGCGGTTCAGCTCGGTCATCGCCGAAGCGCGCGTCAGCCGCACATAGGCCGGCAGCGACACGGTGGCGATGGCGATCATCGCGTTGGTCAGGCCCGGCCCGAGGATGGCCATGATGGCCACCGCCAGCAGCAAGGACGGCAGCGCCATCATGATGTCCATCAGGCGCATGATGGACGCGCCCAGCGCCTTGGGGAAGAAGGCGGCCAAGAGGCCCAGGATCACGCCCGGCACCAGCGCCATCAGCACCGACATCAGGCCGATGAACAGCGACAGCCGCGCGCCGTAGATCAGGCGCGACAGGATGTCGCGGCCCAATTCGTCGGTGCCGAACAGGAACTTGACGCTGCCGGCGGCCTCCCAGGCCGGCGGCGTCAGCATGTGGTCGCGGTACTGCTCGATCGGGCTGTACGGCGCGATCAGCGGCGCAAACAGCGCACAGGCGACGATGAACAGCACGAAGACCAGGCCGGCGACCGCGCCCTTGTTGTGGGAAAAGCCCTGCCAGAACTCCTTCAGCGGAGACGGATAGGACAGCGCCAGGTCGGCCGTCTGCGCGGCCGCGGTTTGATTGGTTTGGCTCATGTTGCGTCTCTGCTTACTTGGCGTGACGGATGCGCGGATTGGCAATGCCGTACAGAATGTCGACGACGAAGTTGGTGACGATCACCAGCGTGGCCACCATCAGGATGCCGTTCTGCACCACCGGGTAGTCGCGGCGGGCGATGGCGTCGATCAGCCATTTGCCGATGCCGGGCCAGGAGAAGATGGTCTCGGTCAGCACCGCGCCGCCCATCAGCGTGCCCACCTGCAGGCCGATCACCGTCAGCACCGGGATCAGCGCGTTGCGCAGGGTGTGGATGAAGATGACGCGGGCCGGCGACAAGCCTTTGGCGCGCGCGGTGCGGACGTAGTCCTCGCGCAGCACTTCCAGCATCGACGAGCGGGTCATCCGCGCGATCACCGCCAGCGGGATGGTGCCCAGCACGATGGACGGCAGAATCAGGTGCGACAGCGCGCTCTTGAACGCGCCGGCGTTGCCCTCGGGATCGGCCGCTTCGGCCAGCCAGCTGTCTATCAGCATGAAGCCCGTCTTGGGATGGATGTCGAACATCAGGTCCATCCGGCCGGACACCGGCGTCCACCCCAGCTTGACCGAGAAGAACATGATCAGGATCAGGCCCCACCAGAAGATGGGCATCGAGAAGCCGGTCAGCGAAATGCCCATCACGCCGTGGTCGAATATCGAACCGCGCTTGATGGCGGCCAACACGCCGGCCAGCAGCCCCCACACCATGGCGAACAGCAGCGCGGACAGCGCCAGTTCCAGCGTGGCGGGGAACAGTGTCTTGAACTCGGTCCAGACGCTGGTCTTGGTGACCAGCGACTCGCCGAGGTTGCCGTGCAGCAGATTGACAACGTAGTCGAAGTATTGGGCGTACAGCGGCTTGTCCAACCCCAGCCGGTGCAGCGCTTCGGCATGCATCTGGGGATCGAGCGTGCGCTCGCCCACCATCACTTCCACCGGGTCGCCGGGGATCAGGCGGATCAGCGCGAAAGTCAGCAGCGTGATGCCGAAGAAGGTGGGCACCAACAGGCCCAGCCTTCGCAGGATGAATGAAAACATGAAAACCTCTCCCGGACGCGCGCATGGCGCGGCGTCCTCAGACCTAGACATCGCGTGCAAGGAATCCGTACAGGAAAGGTAGAAACGCAAGACGCGCCGAGAAGGCGCGAAAGAGAGAACCGGGTGCCGGACAGCAGACTGGCAACTAAACCACCCACCAGCATTAGCTGCATCCACTGTCGCGGCAGGTGAGACAATACCAGCGCGTTGTCCCGTCCCGCTTGACGCAGGTCAAACCGCCGTCACCGCCGGCCGACCATCGTCCCATCTCTAACCATTTTCCTGTGCAGACACTGCCATGCCGCCGCGGCCGCCCTCTCTGCCGGAGGACTGGATGCGACGGCACTTACGCCAGGCGGACGGAGCTTGCGCCCCGCCGCCGATTACGGTTACGCCTGGTTTGAAACCAGGCTTACTTGACGCTGACGCCGTAGAAGGAGTTCAGGCCGAACGGGCTGACCTTGAAGCCCTGCACCGACTTCAGCATCGGCTGATTGACGGTGGAGTGGGCGATGGTGGTCATCGGCACTTGCTGCTTCACGATCTCCTGCGCCTTCATGTACAGCTTGGTGCGCTCGGCGACGTTGGAAGTGGCCTTGCCCTTCTGGATCAGGTCTTCGAACGGCTTGTAGCAGAACTTGGAGAAGTTGTTGCCGTTCATCGCGTCGCAGCCGAACAGCACGCCCAGCCAGTTGTCCGGATCGCCGTTGTCGCCGGTCCAGCCGATCAGCATGGAGTCGTGCTCGCCGGCCTTGGCGCGCTTCAGGTACTCGCCCCACTCGTAGGAAGTGATCTTGGCCTTGACGCCGATCTTGGCCCAGTCAGCCTGCACCATTTCCGCCATCAACTTTGCGTTGGGGTTGTACGGGCGCTGAACCGGCATCGCCCACAGCGAGATGTCGAAGCCATTCGGGTAGCCGGCCTTGGCCAGCAGCGCCTTGGCCTTGGCCACGTCGTACGGCGCGTCCTTCAGGCTCTTGTTGTACGACCACTGGGTCGGCGGCATCGGGTTGGTCGCGGCCTGGCCGGCACCCTGGTATACCGCCTGCAGGATGGCCTTCTTGTTGATGGCCATGTCCAGCGCCTGGCGCACTTCCAGCTTGTCCAGCGGCTTGTGCTTGACGTTGTAGGCCAGGTAGCCCAGGTTGAAGCCAGCCTGGGACATCACGCTCATCTTCGGATCGGCCTTCATCGCGGCGATGTCGGTCGGACGCGGGTAGGTGGTGATCTGGCACTCGCCGGCCTTCAGCTTCTGGTAGCGCACCGACGGGTCGGTGGTGATGGCGAACACCAGGTTGTCCACCTTCGGGCCATCAGCCTTGTTCCAGTAGTCCTTGTTGGCGGCGAAGCGGATCTGCGCGTCCTTCTGGTAGCGCTTGAAGACGAACGGGCCGGTCCCCACCGGCTGCTGGTTGATCAGCTGCGGCTTGCCGTCTTTCAGCAGCTTGTCCGCGTATTCGGCGGATTGAATCGAGGCGAAGCTCATCGCCAGGTTCTGCAGGAAGGCGGCATCCACCTTCTTCAGCGAGAACTTGATGGTGTACGGGTCTACCTTCTCCACCTTGGCGATGTTGGCGTCCATGCCCATGTCGGTGAAGTAAGGGAATTCGGTCGGGTAAGCCTTGCGGAACGGATTGCTCTTGTTGAGCATGCGGTCGAAGGTGAAGGCCACGTCGTCGGCGTTGAATTCGCGGGTCGGCTTGAAGTAGTCGGTGGTCTGGAACTTCACGCCCTTGCGCAGATGGAAGGTGTAGGACAATCCATCCGAAGACACATCCCACTTCTCGGCCAGGCCCGGGATGACCTTGGTGCCGCCGCGCTGGAATTGCACCAGGCGGTTGAACACGGTTTCGGCCGAAGCGTCAAAGTCGGTGCCGGAGGTGTACTGGCCCGGGTCGAAGCCCGCCGGGCTGCCCTCGGAACAAAACACCAACGTCCCCGCGGCCTGCGATGCCACGGAAGCCCCAGCAATCGCGCCAGCAAGCAGCAACTTCTTGAAAGTTTGCATAATGTTTCCCTTCCTTTGTACAGACTAATTAGTCTTTTCTGATATTCAACCTGAGCATGTCTAGGCTTCGGCTGGTGGGGGATACATTATTCACAGAGGGCGCTTTTGACAAGCGCCCTCTGGCTTTTCATGCGCAATCCGACTATGACAATTCGTAAACGGAAAGTTAACTACACCCGGCGCAATATGACGGAACCCACGGAATAGCCGGCTCCAAACGACGAAATGACGCCAACATCGCCGACGTTCAAATCATGCGAATGAAGATGAAAGGCGATGATGGAACCGGCGGAACTGGTGTTGGCGTAACGGTCCAAAATCACCGGTGCCTCCACCGTATCGGCCTCCCGGCCCAGCACGCGGCGGGCGATCAGATGGTTCATCGCCAGGTTGGCCTGGTGCAGCCAGAAGCGGCGCACGCCTTCCGGCGCGATGTCCAGGCTGCCCAGGTGGCCGACGATGTGCTCGCCCACCATCGGACACACTTCTTTGAACACCTTGCGCCCCTGCTGGACGAACAGCTTGTCGGGCTGGCCGATGCCGGTCTCGTCGCAACGGTTCAGGAAGCCGAAGTTGTTGCGGATGTTGTTGGAGAACACCGTCGCCAGCTTGCAGCCCAACACCTCGAAGCGGTGCGCCGAAATGGCCGCGTCGGCGCGCTCCAGCACCACAGCGGTGCAGGCGTCGCCGAAGATGAAGTGGCTGTCGCGGTCGCGGAAGTTCAGGTGGGCGGAACAGATCTCCGGATTCACCATCAGCACCGCGCGCGCCTGGCCGGCGGCCACCGCGTTGACCGCGGTCTGGATGCCAAACGTCGCCGACGAGCAGGCAACGTTCATGTCGAAGGCGCAGCCATCGATTCCCAATGCCTGCTGCACTTCGATCGCCATCGCCGGATAGGGGCGCTGCATATTGGAGCAGGCGACGATCACCATGTCGATGTCGGCGGCGGCGCGGCCGGCGGCCTCCAGCGCCTGCTTGGCGGCGGCCACGGCCATTTCTGCCTGCACTGACAACTCGTCATTGCCGCGCTCGGGCAAATGGGGCGCCATTCTCGCCGGGTCCAGCACGCCGCTCTTGTCCATCAGGAAGCGCTGCTTGATGCCGGAAGCCTTTTCGATGAACTCGGCGCTGGACTCGGCCAGCGGCTCCATTTCGCCGGCGGCGATTTCGGCCGCGCGGGCCTCGTTGCGCTCGCGCACGTAGGCATTGAACGCCTCGACCAGTTCGGCGTTGCCGACCGCGTGGGGAGGGGTGAACAAGCCCGTCCCGCTGATAACAACCTTATGCATCTTTTTATGTCCTCATCCCAATGAGCAGGAACGAAAGCATGGCGGCGAACCCGGCCTTCCTCGGCCCGGCCGGTTGCGCCCGCCGCCACTCGGCGCCCTTGCGGGCGATCTCATGAAAATATTGCAGCGATTTTACACAGCACCCGGCGCGCAGGTGTAAGAAATCCATAGCCTTTAATGGCTTAAACCAAGTAAAATGCTCAACTTTGCGACTTCCGGCGCTAGCTTGCCTCGCCAAATACTTGACTATTTTAGTCGGATATTAGGTATAATCTGAGGCAGAACCACCACCCACCGGAACTGAACATCATGCGCCTTACCACCAAAGGACGTTTTGCCGTCACCGCGATGCTCGATCTCGCGATGCGCGAGGGAGGCGGGCCGGTCACCCTGGCCGGCATCAGCGAGCGCCAGAGCATCTCGCTGTCTTACCTGGAGCAGCTGTTCGGCAAGCTCAGACGCGCCGAACTGGTAGACAGCGTGCGCGGTCCCGGCGGCGGCTACACGCTAGCCAAACAAATTTGCGACATCTCCGTGGCCGACATCATCGTCGCCGTGGACGAGCCGGTGGACGCCACCCAGTGCGGCGGGCGCGAGAACTGCCGCGGCAGCCAGCGCTGCATGACCCACGACTTGTGGACCAACCTCAACGTCACCATTTTCGATTACCTCTCCAAGGTAAGCCTCGCCAGCCTGGTGGAAGAGCAACACACCAAAGAGCAGCAAACCAAGGAGAGCAGCGTCGTGCAGGACAAGCGCGACAGCTGTAGCAGCTCCCGTGCAGCTGCCAGCAGCGCCCTGTGAGCGCATGAAAAATCTTGCGGAGATTAAATAAATGAGCCAGCCCAAGCTACCGATCTATCTGGATTACTCGGCCACCACCCCGGTGGACCCGCGCGTCGCCGAAAAGATGATTCCCTATCTGACCGGCAAGTTCGGCAACCCCGCCTCGCGCAGCCACAGTTTCGGCTGGGAAGCAGAGGAAGCCGTCGAGAACGCGCGCGCCGAAGTAGCCAAGCTGATCGGTGCCGACTCCAAGGAAATCGTCTGGACTTCCGGCGCCACCGAGTCCGACAACCTGGCGATCAAGGGCGCCGCCCAGTTCTACAAGAGCAAGGGCAAGCACATCATCACCGTCAAGACCGAGCACAAGGCGGTGCTGGACACCTGTCGCGAGCTGGAGCGCCAAGGCTTCGAAGTCACCTATATGGACGTGCAGGAAAACGGCCTGCTCGACATCGACGCCTTCAAGGCCGCCATCCGTCCGGACACCATCGTGGTATCGGTGATGTACGTGAACAATGAAATCGGCGTGATCCAGGACATCCCTCAGATCGGCGAGATCTGCCGCGAAAAGGGCATCATCTTCCACGTCGACGCCACCCAGGCGCCGGGCAAGGTCAAGATCGACCTGAACACCCTGAAAGTGGACCTGATGAGCCTGTCCGCGCACAAGGCCTATGGCCCGAAGGGCATCGGCGCGCTGTATGTGCGCCGCAAGCCGCGGGTGCGCCTGGAAGCGCAGATGCACGGCGGCGGCCACGAGCGCGGCTTCCGCTCCGGCACCCTGGCCACCCACCAGATCGTCGGCATGGGCGAAGCCTTCCGCATCGCCCGCGAAGAGATGGACAGCGAAAGCGAGCGCATCCGCATGCTGCGCGACCGCCTGTGGCACGGCATCCAGGACATGGAAGAGGTGTACATCAACGGCGACGCCGACCAGCGCGTGCCGCACAACCTCAACGTCAGCTTCAACTTCGTCGAAGGCGAAAGCCTGATCATGGCCATCAAGGACCTGGCCGTGTCCAGCGGCTCCGCCTGCACTTCCGCCTCGCTGGAGCCGTCCTACGTGCTGCGCGCGCTGGGCCGCAACGACGAAATGGCCCACAGCTCCATCCGCTTCACGCTGGGCCGCTTCACCACCGAGGAAGAGATCGACTACGCGATCGCGCTGCTTAAATCCAAGATCGGCAAGCTGCGCGAGCTGTCCCCGCTGTGGGAGATGTACAAGGACGGCGTGGATCTGAACAGCGTTCAATGGGCGGCCCACTGAGCCGATAACAGATTACCGGCCGCGGAAACTTTTACAGAAGCCGCGGCCCGCAGGAGAAAAGACATGGCATACAGCGAAAAAGTGTTGGACCACTACGAAAACCCGCGCAACGTCGGCTCGTTCGACAAGGGCGACGACAGCATCGGCACCGGCATGGTCGGCGCGCCGGCCTGTGGCGACGTGATGAAGCTGCAGATCAAGGTGGGCGCGGACGGCGTGATCGAAGACGCCAAGTTCAAGACCTACGGCTGCGGCTCCGCCATCGCCTCCTCGTCGCTGGTGACCGAGTGGGTGAAGGGCAAGTCGCTGGACGAGGCGCTGACGATCAAGAACACCGCCATCGCCGAAGAACTGGCGCTGCCTCCGGTGAAAATCCACTGCTCCATCCTGGCCGAAGACGCGATCAAGGCCGCGGTGGAGGACTATAAGCAGAAACACGGCAAGTAAGCGGAGGCGACAGATGGCACTCACTCTTTCCGAACGCGCCGCCGAGCACGTCGGCGCCTTCCTCGCCAAGCGCGGCAAGGGCCTGGGCGTGCGTCTGGGCGTCAAGACCTCCGGCTGCTCCGGCATGGCCTACAAGCTGGAGTTCGTCGATGTCGAGAACGGCGAAGACGTCCGCTTCGAAAGCTATGGCGTGGCCATCTACACCGACGCCAAGAGCCTGGCCTACCTCGACGGCACTGAGCTGGACTACGTGAAGGAAGGTCTGAACGAGGGGTTCCGCTTCAACAACCCCAACGTCAAGAACGAGTGCGGCTGCGGCGAGAGCTTCAACGTCTGATCCGCCGCCGCCCCGGGGCGGAGCGTTGACGCGCAAGCGCTGATGCTCCGCCTTCGTTATTTCAGTCCCTATGCCTTGGTCCGGACGCATCGATGAACCACGATTTCAACCAGGATTTCTTCAGCCTGTTCGGCCTGCCGCGCCGCTTCGCGATTGATGCGGCCGGCCTGGACGCCGCCTGGCGCGCCGCCGCCGCCCAGGTCCATCCCGACCGCTACGCCGCCAGTTCCGACGCCGAAAAGCGCAGCGCGCTGATGCTGGCCACCCGGGTCAACGAAGCCTACCAGACGCTGAAGTCGCCGCTGAACCGCGCCCGCTACCTGCTGCTGCTGTCCGGCGTGGATACCCAGGAAGAGAACAACACCCGGATGCCTGGCGACTTCCTGATGGCGCAGATGGAATGGCGCGAGAGCATAGACGACGCCCGCGCCAACGTGGACGCGCTGGAGTCGCTGTCGCGCCGCCTGCGCGCCGAGGTCAAGGACCTGCAAGCCGAGCTGGAAACCGCGCTCGACGCCCGCGCCGACTTGGACGCCGCCGCCATCCTGGTGAGAAAATTGCGCTTCATGGAAAAGCTGGACCAGGAGATCGGCGACGCCATCGGAAACCTGCTGGACTGAGTCCCGCGCGCCGCCGCTCCCGAGCAACGACATAAAGATCAAGACATGGCTCTACTGCAAATCGCCGAACCCGGCCTTTCCGCCGCCCCCCACCAGCACCGCTTGGCCGTGGGCATAGATCTGGGCACCACCAACTCGCTGGTGGCCACTGTCCGGAGCGGCTCCGCCGCCGTTCTGCCGGACGAAACCGGCCGCAGCCTGCTGCCGTCGGTGGTGCGCTACGGCGACGAGGGCGTGCTGGCGGTCGGCTACGACGCGCAGAAGGAACAAAACCGCGATCCGCACAACACCATCGTCTCGGTGAAGCGTTTCATGGGCCGCGGCGTCAGCGACATCAAGGACGCCGGCAGCCTGCCCTACCGCTTCGTCGACGCGCCGGGCATGGTGCAGCTGGTCACCCGCGCCGGCGTCAAAAGCCCGGTCGAGGTGTCGTCCGACATCCTGCGCGCGCTGAAAGACCGCGCCGAAGAAAGCCTGGGCGGCGAGCTGACCGGCGCGGTGATCACCGTGCCCGCCTACTTCGACGACGCCCAGCGCCAGGCCACCAAGGACGCCGCGCGCCTGGCCGGCCTCAATGTGCTGCGCCTGTTGAACGAACCCACCGCCGCCGCCATCGCCTACGGCCTGGACAACGGCAGCGAAGGCACATACGTCGTATACGATCTAGGGGGCGGCACGCTGGACGTGTCCATCCTCAGGCTGACCCGCGGCGTGTTCGAAGTGCTGGCCACCAGCGGCGACTCCGCGCTGGGCGGCGACGACTTCGACCACCGCGTGTTCTGCTGGCTGCTGGAGCAGGCCGGCGTGACCGCGCCGTCCGCGCACGACATGCGCCTGCTGCACACCCGCGCCCGCGAAGCCAAGGAAGCGCTGACCGACCACGCCAGCACCCGCGTCACCGCCATCCTGTCCGACGGCCAGTCGCTGGATCTAGAGCTGGACCAGGCCACGCTGCACGCCATCACCAAGACGCTGGTCGACAAGACCCTGACGCCGGTGCGCAAGGCGCTGCGCGACGCCAGGATCGCGCCCGAGGACATCCAGGGCGTGGTGATGGTGGGCGGCGCCACCCGCATGCCGCATGTGCAAAAAGCCGTGGCCGACCACTTCGGCCGCGCGCCGCTGACCAATCTGGACCCCGACAAAGTGGTGGCGCTGGGCGCCGCCATCCAGGCCAATGTGCTGGCCGGCAACAAGCAGGACGACGAGTGGCTGCTGCTCGACGTGCTGCCGCTGTCGCTGGGCATCGAGACCATGGGCGGCCTGACCGAGAAGATCATCCCGCGCAACAGCACCATCCCGGTGGCCCGCGCGCAGGACTTCACCACCTTCAAGGACGGCCAGACCGCGATGTCCATCCACGTGCTGCAGGGCGAGCGCGAGCTGGTTTCCGATTGCCGCAGTCTGGCCAAATTCACGCTGACCGGCATCCCGCCGATGGTGGCGGGCGCCGCGCGCATCCGCATCACCTTCCAGGTGGATGCCGACGGCCTGCTGTCGGTCACCGCGCGCGAGCAAACCTCGGGCGTGGAGTCCAGCATCGAGGTCAAGCCATCCTACGGCCTGTCCGACGACGAAATCAGCCGCATGCTGACCGACTCCATGGCCAACGTGCAGGAAGACATCGAGGCGCGCAAGCTGCGCGAGGCCATCGTCGACGCCGAAAGCCTGCGCGACGCCACCATCAACGCGCTGGCGCAGGACGGCGACCTGCTGGACGACGCCGAGCGCGCCGAAGTGGAGGCCGCCGCCGCCGCGGTGGGCGCCGCCATCACCGAGGGCGTCACCCGCCGGATCAACGAGGCCAGCGCCGCGCTGAACCACGCCACCGAAACCTTCGCCTCCCGCCGCATGGACCGCAATATCCAGCGCGCGCTGAAGGGCCACAAGATTACCGATCTGTAAGGATACGCCATGCCGCGCATCATCGTTTTGCCCCATCCGGACCTGTGTCCGGAAGGCGCCGTGATAGACAACGTAGAAACCGGCCAGAGCATCTGCGACGCGCTGCTCGCCCACGACATCGAAATCGAGCACGCCTGTGAGATGTCCTGCGCCTGCACCACCTGCCACTGCATCGTCCGCGAAGGCGGCAACTCGCTGAACGAGGCCGACGAGCTGGAAGAAGACCTGCTGGACAAGGCCTGGGGCCTGGAAGCGCAATCGCGCCTGTCCTGCCAGGCCATCGTCGCCGACGAGGATCTGGTGATCGAGATTCCGAAGTACACGATCAACCACGCCCGCGAACATCATTGATTCCGCCTCTCGGACAGCGCTGCCTTTGTCGCCCTCGCCTCGTCGTGCCGTATGCACTGCCTTCGGCTCGGCTTCGCGGCATCGCCGTCCGATAGACGAAATCTCTCCAGGAGACATCTATGAAATGGACCGACGTTAACGACATCGCCATCGAACTGGCGGACGCCCATCCGGACGTGGACCCGAAGACCGTGCGCTTCATCGACCTGCACAACTGGGTGGTGGAGCTGCCCGGCTTCGACGACGACCACGCCCGCGGCGGCGAGCGCGTGCTGGAGGCGATCCAGCAGGCGTGGATAGACGAAGCGGAGTGATCGCTTCACGACAAAGGCCCCGTATTCCGGGGCCTTTGTCATGCGGCCGCGGCGGCGCGTGAAAATCGCGCCGACCCGGTTTATCATCGGTAGACACGCGCCGGCCTTCGCCGGCGCTCCGCTACGGAGCCGCCATGTTCACCCTGATCATCGGCAACAAGAATTACTCCCCCTGGTCGCTGCGCCCCTGGCTGCTGCTCAAGATGCTGGACGAGCCGTTCAAGGAGCAGCAAATCGATCTCTACCTGTCCGACAGCAAGGCCCGCATTCTGGCCGCCAATCCGGCCGGCAAGGTGCCGGTGCTGGTGGACGACAAGCTCAGGATATGGGACTCGCTGGCGATCAGCGAATACCTGGCCGAATGCTTCCCCGCAGCCGGACTGTGGCCCACCGACAGCGCGCTGCGCGCCGTCGCCCGCTCCATCGTCGCCGAAGTCCACTCCGGCTTCGCCGCGCTCAGGGAAAACCTGCCGATGGACATCACGCTGCGCCAGGTGGATTACGAGAGCTCGCCGGCGGTGGAATCCGACATCGCCCGCGTGATCGCGCTGTGGGAAGAACAGCGCGAACGGCACGTCGCCGACGGCGAATTCCTGTTCGGCGGCTTCACCATCGCCGACGCCTGCTTCGCGCCGATCTGCACCTGCTTCCAGACCTACAACGTCAGGCTGCCCGAGCGCTCTCAAGCCTATGTCCGCCATATCCTGTCCCTGCCCGCCATACAGGAATGGTATTCGGCGGCGGCCGCGGAAAGCAAACGCCCGTTCTGAGTCAGAGAATGTCGCAAAACGGGTGGATCAACGCGCCATAAGTCATTAGAATGGCGCGTTTTTTACATTTTCATTACGTCAAGGACTTCACATGAGCACCCCGTTCATCATTGGCGTTGCCGGCGGCAGCGGCAGCGGAAAAACCACGGTAACCAACAAGGTGCTGGAGACCATTGGTTCCGAGATGGCGGCAGTGATCATCCAGGACTACTACTATCGCGACCAGAGCCACCTGACCTTCGAACAGCGCCTGGGAACCAACTACGACCATCCCCAAGCGTTCGACTGGCCGCTGCTGATCTCCCACATCGACGATCTGCGCAATGGCCGCTCCATCGAGATGCCGGTGTACGATTTCTCCAACCACACCCGCTCCGACAAGACCGTCACCGTGCAGCCGGCGCCTGTGATCGTGATCGAAGGCCTGTTCCCGCTGTACGACGCGGCGCTGCGCGAGATGATGTCGCTGAAGATCTTCGTCGACACCGATTCCGACGTCCGCTTCATCCGCCGCCTGAAACGCGACATCGCCGAGCGCGGCCGCACGATGGAGAACGTGATCGAGCAATACCTGTCCACCGTGCGCCCGATGCACAACCAGTTCATCGAGCCGACCAAGCGCTTCGCCGACGTGATCCTGCCGCACGGCGCCAACGATCCGGCGGTGGACATCATCACCACCAAGGTCGCCAGCCTGATGGTGTGACGGCGCAAGACGCCGAATACGCGAAAGCCGCCCTAGGGCGGCTTTTTGCTTGTCCGGTTGACGCCGCCCGCCGCGCGGACGGACAATCGCCGCTCGCGCCATCCGGCGCGCATGATCAAGGACACACGATGCACACCATCAAACCGCGCAATCCGCTGGCTTGCGCAGCCATCCTGAAAAAGGGAGGCGCCCACGGCCGCAGCCGATCCGGCCTGCGCCAATCGCAGAAACACTCGCTCTGGGCGGAACTGGAAGACTGGCGCGAAGAGCGCGACCGGCAGCCGATGGCCGCCAAGCGCGGCCAGGACGCCGACGAGGCGTTTTTCTCCGCCGAGTATCCAAAAGCAACAGGCCATCATCCGATGGCCTGTTGCTTTTGGACGCTCGTCCGCTAACAATTCCGCACACTCCGTTTACACAACGCCACAAGCGCTGCCCGTAAAATAGAGGGCGTCTCAATCGGAAATGTCGCCATGAAATGGATAAGCACCGCCCTGCTGCTGCTTTCGCTCGCCGGCTGCGGCAGCATGGGCCTGAAGAAGCCGGAAGTCAGCCTCAGCAATATCGAGCCGGGCAGCAGCACGCTGTTCGAGCAGAACTTCGCGGTGACGCTGCGCGTCGCCAACCCCAACCCCATCCCGCTGAACGCCAGCGGCGTCGACTTCGAGCTGATGCTGGGCGGAGAAAAGCTGGGCGGCGGCAGCAGCAACCAGCCGCTGTCCATCCCCTCGCGCGGCGAAGGCGCGGTCACCTTGCAGGTGCATACCTCGCTCGCCGCCTGGATACGGCAGCTGGCCAACTGGCAGCAACTGCCCGGCGGCAAGCTGAACTACGAGATCCGCGGCCAGCTGCACGGCCTGGGCGGCCTCAAGGACCTGCCATTCGACAACAAGGGCGAATGGCAGCTGCCCAAGCGCTGATCACTGCTGCTCCATCGCCAGGCAATTGTTGCCGTCGAAGCTGACGCTCAGCACTTCCTTGGTTTTCTTGTCGACGACGAAATTGGTGGTGCACTCGCGATGGACGGTGCCGCCGCCGGTGACGCCGTTGCTGACCCAGCGTCCCGGGGTTTCCACCACCCGGGACTGCCCATCCTTGTCGGTCATGGTCAGCTTGGTGCCCGGCTCGTAACGGGTGTTCTCCTGCAGCGGCCGCTGCTCGGTGCTTTCCTTCACATAGGTGTACAGGCTGTTGCCGTTGGGCATCTGCATGGTCTTGGTCGGCGCGCCCCATTGCGCCAGCAGCTCGTTGACGTCGCGGCCCTGCCAGCGGTACACCTTCTGCGCATAGCCCTGCTGGGTGGGAAACATCGCGCAGCCGGCCAGGCTCAGCGCCAGCAACGGCAAGCATAACTTCTTCATCATGAGTCTTTTCCGATTGATAACGTTGCGACATTCTCGCGTCTGGGCAATAAAAACGCCAGCCCGTGGGCTGGCGTCGACGCAAGGAAACGGCCGCGGTTTACAATTTGAAGCGGCTGAACGCCTGCTGCATGCCGCGCGCCACGCCGTCCAGCGTGCTCAAGGTTCGCTGCGCGCTCTGCAGCGCCGCGTCAGAATCAAGGATCTTGTTATTGATCGACTCGGTGCTCTGCGCCATCGCCGTGGTGGCGTTATGCTGCTCGCCGGTGGACAGCGCCACGTCGCCGATCTTCTCCACCACCAGCTTCATCGCGCGGGTGATGTCCACCAGGCGCTCGCGCGCCAGCTCAGTCTGCGCCGCGCTGCCGTCCACCGCGCCGATGGTGCTGTCCATATTGCCGACAGCCTTGCCGGTCTCCGCCAGGATGTTCTGCACCATGTCGCCGATCTCGACGGTGGCGCTGCCGGTGCGCTCGGCCAGCTTGCGCACTTCGTCGGCCACCACGGCGAAGCCTCGGCCCTGCTCCCCGGCGCGCGCAGCTTCGATCGCCGCGTTCAGCGCCAGCAGATTGGTCTGGTCGGCGATGTCGCGGATCACGCCGGTGATCTTGGAGATTTCCTGCGAGCGCTGTTGCAGCGAGGCCAGCAACGCCGACAGCTCGCCGACGGATTGGCTGGTGCGCGCCATTTCGCCACTGATGCGCTGCAGCTCCTCGGCGCTGGATTGGGAGTTGGCGCCGGTGTCGCGCGCCAGCTCGTCGGTTTCGCGGGTGGCGTCGGCGATGTGGGAAATGCTCACCGTCACCTGCTCGATCGCCGCGGCGTTAGAGCTGGAGATGTCGGCCAGCATGTGGGAATCCTCGGCCAGCCGCGCCACGTCGGCGCCGACCGCGATCACGCCTTGCGCCAGTTGCTCGGCCTCGGAGCGCAGTTCGCGGAACATGCCGTTCAGGCGGTCGACGAACAGGTTGAACGCCTGGGCCATCTGCGCCACTTCGTCGCTGCCCTCGGCCTCGATGCGGCGGGTCAGGTCTCCTTCGCCCTGGGATATCTCGCGCAGCGCGTCGCGCACCTGGAACAGGCCCTTGAGCAGGCGGCGCAGGTAAGCGCCAGCCAGCAGCTGGGTGATGGCCAGCGCGGCCAGCAGCGACAGCGCCATCGACACCATCATCTGCCGCAGCGGCGCGTCCAAGAGCTCGCGGTCCACCACCACGCCCAGCACCCAGTCGCTGCCCTCGACCGAGCTCAGCCGCAACATGCGGCTCGTCCCATCCAGCTCCACCGTCGCCAGCTCGGATTTATCCAGCAGGCCGGCGATGCGGGAGGCGTCCATGCCCGGCATCAGCTCGGACAAGGGCTTGAGCGCGGTGTCGGCCTTGGGATAGGCGATCAGCTTGCCATCCTTGCCCATCAGGAACACGAAGCCGTTGCCCGGCAAGGACACCGACAGCACCGATTTCACCAGCTGGCCGATGGCGATGTCGCCGCCGACCACCTTGTTGCCGGCCGGCAAGGCCTGTGCCAGCGTGATCACCAGGTCCTTGATCGACGCGCTGGCAGGCTTGTACGGCGCGGTGACGATTACGCCGCCCTGCGCCTTGGCCGCCTTGAACCAGGCGCGGGAGGCCGGATCATATTCAGGACTGGGCTTCTGCTTGCCGGGAATGGAATACACCATGCCCTTGTTGTAGCCGTCGCCGACGAAGATTTGGGCATAACCGCCGGCTTCGGCCAGCTGCTGCAGATACAGGGTGGGGTCGGCTTCGCCGCCGTGGCGGACGGCGCTGGCGATGATCTGCTTGCGCTGCTCCAGCCAGGATGAGACGAAACGCTGCTGGCCGGTGATGGCCAGGTCCAGCTGGGCGGATACGCCGGATGACAGGTTGTCGCGGAATTGGAAATAGGCGCTGACGGCGGTGCTCAGCGTGGCCACCAGCATGGCCAGCGCCAGCAACAGGGCAATCTTGCTTCGTATGGATTTCATGGCAATCGACTTGTAGCTTCTCTCTCGTTGCCAATCCTCCGGACAGCAAAAAGGGCGTCGACGACGCCCTTTTTGTTCCGCCGACTCGCGTCGGCGCATGCCGCTCATCACGGCTTGTAAGGATTGGCGCTTATTCAGACCGGGTGGATTGTAAACAACGTTTACAAGCACGGGGATGAAGCGCCAATCGATTATGCAAATGGTTTTGATTTTGCTGAAAAAAACCATCCAAACCATGGCTTTTTCGCCACACCGGCAAGCCGGCGCGGCGAAAAGCTTACAACTTGAAGCGGCCGAACGCGCCCTGCATATTGTGGGCCAGCTGCTTCAGCGACTCCAGCGTCTGCATCGCGCCCTGCAGCGCGGCGTCGGAGTCCAGGATCTGGTTGTTGATGGACTCGGTGCTCTGCGCCATCGCCGTGGTGGCGTTGTGCTGCTCGCTGGTGGACAGCGCCACGTCGCCGATCTTGTCTATCACCTGCTGCATCGCGTCGCTGATGGCGATCAGTCGGCCGCGCGCCTGGCTGGTCAGTTCCACGCTGGTATCCACCGCGCCGACGGTGCGCTGCATATTGCCCACCGCCTTGCCGGTCTCGCTCAGGATGTTTTCCACCATCTCGCTGATTTCCACTGTCGCCTTGCCGGTGCGCTCGGCCAGCTTGCGCACTTCGTCGGCCACCACCGCGAAGCCGCGGCCCTGCTCGCCGGCGCGCGCCGCTTCGATCGCCGCGTTCAGCGCCAACAGATTGGTCTGGTCGGCGATGTCGCTGATCACATTGGTGATCTTTGAGATTTCCTGCGAACGCTGTTCCAGCGAGGCCAGCAGCGCCGACAGCTCGCTCACCGACTGGCTGGTCTGCTCCATTTCGTTGCTGATGCGCTGCATGTCGCCGGCGCTCTCGCGGGAGTGCTCGCCGGTGTTGCGCGCCAGCGAATCGGTTTCTCGGGTGGCGTCGGCGATGTGCGAGATGCTGACAGTCACTTCCTCGATCGCCGCGGCGTTGGAGCTGGAGATGTCGGCCAGACGATGGGAATCCGCCGCCACCTGCTTCACCGCGCCGCCCACCTCGATCACGCCGTGCGCCAGCTCATCGGCCTCGCCGCGCAGCTCGCGGAACATGCCATTCAGGCGGCCGACGAACTGGTTGAAGGCTTCGGCGGTCTGCGCCACTTCGTCTTCGCCGTGGATCTCGATGCGGCGGGTCAGATCGCCCTCGCCCTGCGAGATTTCATGCATGGCGTCGCGCACCTGGATCAGGCCGCGCAGCAAACGGGTCAGGTAGCCGGAGCTCAAGGCCACCAGCACCAGCAGCACGATCACCACGCCGCCGGAGATCAGCCAGATCAGTTGAGTCACCGGCGCCAGCACCGCTTCCTCATCGGCGGCTACGCCCATCACCCAATCGGTGTTGGCCACCGGCTTCAGCGTGACCAGGAAGGTGCGGCCGTCGATGTCCAGCGGGGCGACGTCGCCGCTGCCTACCAGTTGCTGGAAGCGGCTGTCGTCCAGGCCCGGAATCAGCTCGTTGATCGGGCGCAGTTCCTGGCCCGGCTTGGGGTAAGCGATCACCTTGCCTTGGCGGGTCAACAGGAAGGCATGGCCGTCGCCGGCCAGCTTGATGTCCAGCACCGACTTCACCAGCTTGTCGATCAGGATGTCGCCGCCGACCACGATCTCCTGGCCCTGGGCTTTGTCGGCGATGGTGATCACCAGCTTGTCCTTGGTCTCGGGCTCCGAATCCTTGTAAGGATCGGTGACGATGATGCCGCCTTGCGCCTTGGCCTGCTGGTACCACGGGCGCTGCGAGGGCTGGTAGTCGGCGCTCGGCTTCGGACGGCCCGGCACCGAGTAGAACATCTCGCCGCTGTCGCCGTGGCCGGCGTAGATGATGTTGAAGCCGCCGCCCTTGGCGATCTGCTGCAGATAGTAGCTGGCCTGCGGGTCGCCGGCGCGGGACAGGCTGGCGGTGATCAGGTTCTTGCGCACGGTCAGCCACTCCGACACCAGTCCGCCCTGCAGTTGCAGAACCTGGGTGACCTCGCGCTTGGCTTCGTCGTAGGCGTGATTGCGGATGTTGAGGCAGGCGATGACTGTCACGCTGATCGTGGCGACCAGGATGGACACCGCCGTCAACAAGATGAGCTTGTGTCGGATGGAGCGCATGATAATGATAAGCCGATGCTGATAAAAGCTTTATTATCCGTCATATCAGCTGGCACGCATTGTTAAAAATCACATACCATTTAAATACTTGCGGCAAATTTAAATCAAACCGCGCTTAATCCTGCCTCTTCCTGCCCGCCGCGCCATGCCGCCGTCTGCCGCAGCAATAATGCGTGGATGAATTGCCGCAACGGGTCGGCGTCGCAGCGCGGATGCCAGACATGCTCGACGGCGATCTCCAGCGCCGCGTCGGCCACCGGCCGCAGCGTCAGGCCGCCCGCCTCCGCTCTCAATACCCGGCCGATCAACTCCGGCAGCACCGCCACCGCCGGCAAACGCTCCAGCAGCAAGGGAATCGCCAGCAAGCTGGCGGTCGAGGCGATCACCCGCCGCGCCTGGCCATGCGCGGCCAGATAGTCGTCCACCAGGCTGGCGCTGTTGCCGATATAGGATGTGTACAAATGCGGCGGTTTCGCCAACGCCTCCGCGTCCAGCGCGTCCGGCAATGCCAGCCTGCCGGCGTGGTGAGCGCAGACGAAGCGGCTGCGGAACAGGGCTTGCCGCGACAACCGCGCGGACCGCGCCGGGAAATGGCCGATGGCGCCGTCTATCCGCCGCGCTTCCAGCGCCGCCTCGGCCTCGCCAGCCGCCATCGCCGCCACCTCCAGCCGCAGGCCGGGCGCCTGGCTCTGCAAGGCCGCGATCAGGTCCGGCAACAAGGCCGCCTCCAGCAAGTCCGGCATCGCCAGCCGATAAACGCCATCCAGCGCGGCCGGATCGAAAAGCGGCGGCGCCAGCAGCCGCTGCGCCTCGGCCAGCCAGGCCTCCAGCGCCGGCAGCAGCGCCTCGGCGTAAGGCGTGGCGGTCAGCCCGCGGCCGTCGCGGCACAGCAAGGGGTCGCCGCACTGTTCGCGCAGCTTCTTCAGAATGTGGCTGACCGCCGGCTGGCCCAGGCACAGCAAGTCGGCGCTGCGGCTGACGCTGCGGGTGCTGAGCAGCGCGTGCAAGGCCGCCAGACTGTTCAGATCCAGCCGCCGCAGCTTCAGCGCGTCAATATCATTCACAGTAATATATCCAATGAAAAACATCGATTTCATTAAATCATAAGCGCTTTCTACACTGGCGGCATCCCCCACCACCGGTATGCCGCGCATGCACGCTTTTTCCCATCAACCACATTGGAGCCGGCTGGCGGCGATCGCCCTGCTCGCCTGGCTGGAATTCCTGCAGAACGGCCTGCTCAACTTCGCCTCGTCGCAGGTGATGGGCGGCGTCGGCGCCGGGCCGGAGGAATTCAGCCAGGCGGCGATGGCTTACGCGCTGTGCGCGGTGGTGGCGTTGTTCAATCATCAATGGTGCGTCGAGCGCTTCGGCACGCGCCGCCATCTGCAAGCCTCCCTCCTGCTGTTCGCGCTGGGCGCGCTGCTCGCCGGCGCCGCCGCGTCTCCGGCGGCCTTCATCGCCGGCCGCGCGGTGCAGGGTTTGGGCGGCGCCGCCTTCTTCACCGCCGCCCGGCTGGAGGTGGCGCAACTGCCGCCCGCCAAGCGCGGGCTGGGCCTGGTCGCCTTCGGCCAGGCGCTGCTCTTGGGCAGCGCGCTGGGGCCGCTGCTGGGCGGCGTCTTGCTGCAGGCCTATGGCTGGCGCGCGCTGTGCTGGGGCATCCTGCCCCTGCTGCTGCCCGCCTGGTGGGCGGCCGGCCAATTGCCGCTGCGGCCGCCGGCGCATCGCCCCGCGCATTATCCGACCTGGACTTTCATGCTGCTGCTGGCGGCCGCCTTCCTGCTGCAGTGGCTGATCCAGCAAACGCCGTACCAACTGTTCGCCCATCCCCGATGGCTGGCCGGCCTGGCCGCGGCGGCCGTCGTCGCCTTCCTGCTATTCCGCGCCGCGCACCGCCGCCAGGCGTCCGACCGCCGCCGCTGGCGGCCGCTGCGCCGTCCCGGCTACCGCATGGGCCTGCTGGGCTACAGCTGCTGCTATCTGCTGGTATCGGCCAACAGCTACATTCTGCCGATGCTGTCGGTACAGGCGCTGGGCTTCGACCTGCCCACCAGCGGCATGCTGCTGTCGGTCAGCTATCTGGCCGGCATCGCCTTCGCGCTGCTGTACGCCAAGCTGCTGCTGAAAGGCAAAGCGCCCGGCCTGACGGAGACCATGGCCTATGGCTGCCTGCTGCTGGCCGGCTACGGCTGGTTGATGAGCGGCCTGAACGGCGAGGCGACGCTGGGCCGCGTCGCCGCCATCCTGCTGCTCAACGGCGGCTTCATGTCGCTGTTCATCATGGCGGTGGCGCAAAGCGCCTTTCGCGACATCGCCCCGGCGGCGTTCGGCCGCGCCTACCAGGCCAAGAACATCGTGCGCCAGGTGTCGATCTCGGCCGGCGTCTCCTTGGCCAGCGTGTTCATGCAGGCGCGCAACGCGCTGCATTACAGCCGTTTGTCCGAACGTTTTTCCTGGAATTCGCCACAGTTTCTCGACTCATTGCATCAATTACGACAATTCATGCCCGATTTGAGCGATACTCAACGCCTCGGAGTGCTGGCCGGCGAACTCGCCCGGCAAGCCACGCTGGTTTCCTGCCTGGACTTCTTCCGCCTGGAAAGTTGGATAGGCTTGGCGCTGGCGGCCTGCCTGCTCGCGGCCAAAAAGATCGGCTGAGCCGGCGCTCCGTGGCATCTCAGTTTCAGCGGGAAGAATCAAATCATGCGCAAAAGCGTCCAATCGGAGACCTTCAACAAGATCGTCGAAGCAAGCCTGCAACTGTTCAATCAGGAAGGCGAGCGCGTCATCACCACCAACCACATCGCCGAGCGGATGAACATCAGCACCGGCAAGCTCTACTATCACTTCCGTAACAAGGAAGAGATCATCAACGAGCTGTACCAGCGCTACGTCAAGGGCATGGCCGATCAGCTGTCCGCCGCGCTCAGCCACAGCAACTCGATCGAGGCGATGGTGATGGCGATGGAAAAGACGCTGCGCCACATCTGGAGCTTCCGCTTCCTGCCCAAGAGCCTGCCCAGCCTGTTCTGCATCAATCCGCAGCTGGAGGAAGAGCATCAACAGCTGTCGCGCGGCCAGCTCAACGGCAAATTGGGCCAGCTGTTCGGCCGCCTGCGCGAACAAGGCATGATCCTGGTCGACGACCAACAGCTCACCCACCTGGTGCAGCACTTCCAGATGGTGCAGACCGGCTGGATCAGCACCATCAAGCAGAACGCCAGCGCGGCGGAGCTGGACAAGCTGGTGCAGTCCGGTTGCCGCAGCCTGATGTACCTGCTGACGCCCTACGTCAGCCCGCGCTTCCAGTCGCCGTTCGAACGCGCCTGCGCCCGTTTCGCCTGACACCGCCTCGCCGCCGGCGGGCCCGCGCCACAGCGCTGCGGCGTAGCCCATAAAAAACACCCCGCGATCGCTCGCGGGGTGTTTTCGTTCAGACCGGGAAACCGGGCTTAGATCATGCCTTTGCTTTTCAGCAGGTCGAACATGGTCTTGCCGATTTCGGCCGGGCTGCGGGTGTAGGCGATGCCGGCCTTCTCGAAAGCCTTGAACTTCTCTTCCGCCGTGCCCTTGCCGCCGGAGATGATGGCGCCGGCATGGCCCATGCGCTTGCCCTTCGGCGCGGTGACGCCGGCGATGTAGCCGACTACCGGCTTGGTCACGTAGGACTTGGCGAACTCGGCCGCCTCTTCCTCGGCGGAACCGCCGATTTCGCCGATCATCACGATGGCGTCGGTGTCAGGATCATCCTGGAACAGGCGCAAGGCATCGATGTGGCTGGTGCCCGGGATCGGGTCGCCGCCGATGCCGATGCAGGTGGACTGGCCCAGGCCCAACGCGGTGGTTTGCGCCACGGCTTCGTAGGTCAGGGTGCCGGAGCGGGACACGATGCCGATGCGGCCCGGGTTGTGGATGTGCCACGGCATGATGCCGATCTTGCACTCGCCCGGGGTGATGATGCCGGGGCAGTTCGGGCCGATCAGGCGGATGCCGGCTTCGTCGACGGCCTTCTTCACGTACAGCATGTCCAGGGTGGGCACGCCTTCGGTGATGCAGACGATCAGCTTCACGCCGCTGTCGATGGCTTCCAGGATGGAATCCTTGGCGAAGGCTGCGGGCACGTAGATCACCGAGGCGTCGGCCTGGGTCTGACGCACGGCGTCCTTCATGGTGTTGAACACCGGCAGGCCCAGATGCTCGGAACCGCCCTTGCCCGGGGTCACGCCGCCCACGACCTTGGTGCCTACCTTCAGCGCCTGCTCGGCGTGGAAGGTGCCGTTCTTGCCGGTGAAGCCTTGCACCAGCACTTTGGTGTCTTTGTTTACCAATACGCTCATTTTGTATTCCTCAGCTCAGTGCGGGTCTCAGGCCACGGCCTTGACGGCGGCGACGATCTTCTCGGCAGCGTCGTTCAGACCCTGGGCGGAAGTCAGTTTCAGGCCGGATTCGTCCAGGATCTTGGCGCCCAGCTCGGCGTTGTTGCCTTCCAGACGGACCACGACCGGCACGGTCACGTTCACTTCCTTCACGGCGGCGATGATGGCTTCGGCGATCATGTCGCAGCGGACGATGCCGCCGAAGATGTTGATCAGCACGCCTTGCACCGAGGTGTCGGCCAGGATCAGCTTGAACGCTTCGATCACGCGCTCTTTGGTGGCGCCGCCGCCCACGTCCAGGAAGTTGGCCGGCTGGCCGCCCTTCAGCTTGATGATGTCCATGGTGGCCATCGCCAGGCCGGCGCCGTTCACCATGCAGCCGATATTGCCTTCCAGGGCCACGTAGTTCAGGTCGAACTCGGAAGCCTTCACTTCGCGCTCGTTCTCCTGGCTCTTGTCGCGCTGGGCCAGCAGTTCCGGGTGGCGGTACAGGGCGTTGGAGTCCAGGTTGATCTTGCCGTCCACGCAGGCCAGCTCGCCGTTTTCGCGCAGCGCCAGCGGGTTCACTTCGAACAGGGCGAAGTCGTTCTCGACGAAGGCCTGGTAGGAGCCCAGCATCAGCTTGGAGAAAGCGGCGATCTGCGCGCCGGACAGGCCCAGCGCGAAAGCGGCGTCGCGCGCCTGGAACGGCTGCATGCCGACCAGCGGGTCCACTTCGATCTTGATGATCTTTTCCGGGGTCTCTTCAGCCACCTTCTCGATTTCCACGCCGCCTTCGGTGGAAACCATGAATACGACGCGCTGGCTGCCGCGGTCCACCACCGCGCCCAGGTACAGTTCGCGCTGCACCGGGTACATGTCTTCGCAGACCAGAACCGAATTCACCGGTTGGCCGGCGGCGTCGGTCTGATAGGTCACCAGATTGGTGCCGATCAGGGTCTTGGCGACTTCGGCGGCTTCTTCGCGGCTCTTCACCACTTTCACGCCACCGGCCTTGCCGCGGCCGCCGGCGTGCACCTGGGCCTTCACGACGGCGAATTTACCGCCCAGCTTGTCGTAAGCGGCAGCCGCTTCTTCCGGCGACTTGGCCAGAATGCCTTGTTGCACCGGCAGGCCGTAACGGCTCAGCAGCTCTTTCGCTTGGTATTCATGCAGGTTCATCTATGGTTTCCTTTCGGGGAAATGATGGCGGGCATGCGCCTCTGCCTCTATTCCTTGATCGCTTGCCAAACCTTGTTGGCGGAGCCGGCGCGCGCCCCCCGGCGCGCGTTTTCCGGCCCTGTACCGGTCGGGTCGTGCGCATTGTACACGACCCGTGTTCACTCAACCGTGCAACGCGCGCTTGTCGGCGGCGAGGGCGGCTTCGTGGATCACTTCCGACAGCGACGGGTGGGCGTGGACAATGCGCGCCAGGTCTTCGCTGGCGGCCTTGAACTCCATCGACACCACGCCTTCGCTGACCAGTTCGGACACCATCGGGCCGATCATGTGCAGGCCCAGGATGCGGTCGGTCTTGGCGTCGGCCAGGATCTTCACCGTGCCCTGCGCCTGGCCCAGGCCCAGCGCGCGGCCGTTGGCGCCGAAGCCCGACGTGCCCTTCTTGTACTCGACGCCCTCGGCCTTCAGCTGCTCTTCGGTCTTGCCGACCCAGGCGATCTCCGGAGAAGTGTAGATCACCCACGGGATCACGCCGAAATCGACGTGCGGCTTCTGGCCGGCGATGCGCTCGGCCACGGCCACGCCCTCTTCCGACGCCTTGTGCGCCAGCATCGGGCCGCGCACCACGTCGCCGATCGCCCAGACATTGGGCAGATTGGTATGGCAATGGTCGTCCACGGCGACAAAGCCGCGCTCGTCCAGCTGCAGGCCGACAGTCTCGGCGCCCAGACCCTGGGTGTTGGGCACGCGGCCGATGGAGACGATCAGCTTGTCGAACTCGGCCTTCACCGCTTCGCCGTTCAATTCGTAATTGACGGTGACGCTCTTCTTGCCGGCCTTCACTTCGCCGATCTTGACGCCCAGCTTGATGTCCAGGCCAGTGTCGCGGGTCAGCATCTTGAACGCTTCCTTGGCGATCTGCTGGTCGGCGGCGGCCAGGAAGGTCGGCATCGCCTCCAGAACGGTCACTTCCGAACCCAGGCGCTTCCACACCGAGCCCATTTCCAGGCCGATCACGCCGGCGCCGATCACGCCCAGGCGCTTCGGCACCGCGGTCAGCGCCAGCGCGCCCTCGTTGTCCAGCACCAGCTGGTTGTCGGTGGCCAGGCCCGGCAGCGCGCGCGGGCTGGAGCCGGTGGCCACGATCACGTGGCCGGCTTCCAGGGTGTCCACCACCTTGCCGCCGTCAGTGACTTCGATCAGCCACTTGTCGCCCTGGCGGCCCTTGAAGGCGGCCAGGCCATGGATGTTGGCGACCTTGTTCTTCTTGAACAGGAAGCCGATGCCGGCGGCGTTCTTGTTGATGATGTCGGTCTTGCGGCCCAGCATCTGGCCGACGTCCATCTTGGCGCCGGACACGCTGATGCCGTGCTTGGCGAAGTCGTGTTGCACCGCGTGGAAGTTTTCCGACGATTGCAGCAACGCCTTGGACGGGATGCAGCCGACGTTCAGGCAGGTGCCGCCCAAGCTGGGTTTGCCTTCCGGATTCTTGAACGCGTCGACGCAAGCCGCGCTGAAGCCCAGCTGGGCCGCGCGGATGGCGGCCACGTAGCCGCCGGGACCGCCGCCGATCACTACAACATCAAACTGTTGGCTCATGGATTTTCCCTTGGGATCAGGCCTTGCCCACTTTGAACAGCAAGGCCCCGAAAGCGATCATGAACAGCGCGATGACGATCTTGCCGAACAACACGTAGCGGTCTTCGCGCATTCCCTGCTGGCGTTTTTTCCAGGTAAGGAACAACAAGGCCACCCCGGCCAATACCGAGGCGAACGCGTAAACCCAATCCGGCAGATTCATTCTGGCTCCGTTCATGCAGATTCAAACAGGCCGGCTTGCGCCGGCCCGGTGCTTCATTACAGGTCGAGCAGCAGACGCGCCGGATCCTCGATGGCGTCCTTGATCGCCACCAGGCTCAGCACCGCTTCGCGACCGTCGATGATGCGGTGGTCGTAGGATTGGGCAAGATACATCATCGGACGCACCACCACTTGACCGTTCTCAACCACGGCGCGCTCCTTGGTGGCGTGCATGCCCAGGATCGCCGATTGCGGCGGGTTGATGATCGGGGTGGACATCATCGAGCCGAAGGTGCCGCCGTTGGAGATGGTGTAAGTGCCGCCGGTCAGTTCTTCCACGGTCAGCTTGCCTTCCTGGGCGCGCTTGCCGAATTCGGCGATCTGCTTCTCGATGTCGGCCAGCGACAGCTGGTCGGCGTTGCGGATCACCGGCACCACCAGGCCGCGCGGGCTGCCCACTGCCACGCCGATGTCGAAGTAGCCGTGGTAGACGATGTCGTTGCCGTCCACCGAAGCGTTGACGATCGGGTACTTTTTCAGCGCGGCGACCACGGCCTTGACGAAGAAGCCCATGAAGCCCAGCTTGATGCCGTGCTCTTTCTCGAACTTGTCCTTGTACTTGGCTCGCAGGTCCATCACCGGCTTCATGTTCACTTCATTGAAGGTGGTGAGGATGGCGTTGGTCTGCTGCGACAGGATCAGACGCTCGGCCACGCGCTGGCGCAGACGGGACATCGGCACGCGCTGCTCGGCGCGGCCGGACAGGATGCCGGCCACGTTGACGGCGGCCGGAGTGGCGGACAGCGCCGCGCCGGCGGAACTCGGAGCCAGCACCGGACCGGCCTGGGACGGAGCGGCCGACTTGGCGGCGGACTGCACGTCTTCCTTCAGCACGCGGCCGTCGCGGCCGGAGCCGGCCACCTTGGACAGGTCCACGCCGGTTTCCGCGGCCAGCTTGGCTGCGGACGGCATCGCGGCGGCGGCGGCGGCCGGAGCGGCCTGAACCGGAGCGGCGGCTGCGGGCGCCGGGGCGGCGGCTGCGGCCGGAGCCGCGTCGCCTGCCTTGGCGGCGGTATCGATCTTGGCGATCAGCTGGCCGGAGGTCACGGTGGCGCCATCCTGCTCGATGATTTCCACCACCACGCCGGCTTGCGGCGCCGGCAGTTCCAGCACAACCTTGTCGGTTTCCAGGTCGATCAGGTTTTCGTCGCGTTTGACGAACTCGCCAACCTTCTTGTGCCAGCTCATCAGCGTGGCTTCGGATACGGATTCGGGCAGTTGCGGGACTTTGACTTCAATCAGCATGTTCTTCTCCATGGCGGGGCGGCCGCGATGCCGCCCCTTCTTTCTCGTTGGCTCAGCGGGCGACCGACATCGCTTCTTCGACGAAGGCCTTCAGTTGGGCGACGTGCTTGCTCATATAACCGACCGCCGGCGAAGCCGACGACGGACGGCCGGCGAACGACAGCTGCTGCTTGGCGGTCAGCAGGCCTTCCAGGCGGTGGCGGATCTGGTACCAGGCGCCCTGGTTGCGCGGCTCTTCCTGCACCCACATCACTTCCTTGGCCTGGGTGAAGCGCGCCAGCTCGGCGGCCACCTGCTCGGTCGGGAACGGGTACAGCTGCTCGATGCGCACGATGGCGATGTCGTCGTCCAGGCCGCGCTCCTTGCGGGCGGCGGCGAGGTCGTAATACACCTGGCCGGCGCACAGCAGCACGCGCTTGACCTTCTTGGCGTCCTTGACCACCACGTCGCCGATCACCGGGCGGAAGCTGCCGGTGGTCAGGTCTTCGACCGGGCTCATCGAATCCTTGAAGCGCAGCAGGCGCTTGGACAGGAAGATCACCAGCGGCTTGCGGTACGGGCGCAGCACCTGGCGGCGCAGCATGTGGAACATCTGGCCGGCCTCGGACGGCATCACCACCTGCATATTGTGCTCGGCGCACAGCTGCAGCCAGCGCTCCAGGCGGGCGGAGGAGTGCTCCGGGCCCTGGCCGTCGTAGCCGTGCGGCAGGATGGTGGTCAGGCCGCACAGACGGCCCCACTTGGTCTCGCCGGAAGAGATGAACTGGTCGATAGCCACCTGGGCGCCGTTGGCGAAGTCGCCGAACTGGGCTTCCCAGATCACCAGCTGGTCCGGAGCGGAACAGGCGTAGCCGTATTCGTAGGCCAGCACCGCTTCCTCGTTCAGGATGGAGTCGATCACCAGGAAATCGGCCTGGTTGTCGGACATATTGCGCAGCGGCACATAGCTGCCCTGGTCCCAGCTCTCGCGGTTCTGGTCGTGCAGCACCGAGTGGCGATGGGAGAAGGTGCCGCGGCCGGAGTCTTCGCCCGACAGGCGCACGCCGAAACCGTTGGTCACCAGCGACGCGTAGGCCAGCGTCTCGGCCATGCCCCAGTCGACGTTCTGCTCGCCGGCGGCCATCGCCTTGCGCGCGGCCAGCACTTTCTGCACGGTCGGGTGCAGCTTGAAGCCTTCCGGCAGCGTGGTGAACTTGTCGGTCAGGCGCTGAATGTCGGCCTGCGGCAGCGAGGTGTCGGTCGGGTGCGCCCAGTGGGTGCCCAGGTACTGGCTGAAGTCCAGCGCGTGCTCGCGGCGGTAGTTGGTCAGCGCGGTCTGCTCGACGTGCTCGCCCTTGTCCAGCGCGTCGCGGTAGGCCTGGATCTGCGCGTCGGCTTCTTCGGCCTTCAGCACGCCCTCCTGCACCAGACGCTCGGCGTACATCGCGCGCACGCCCTGGTGCTTGGCGATCTTCTTGTACATCATCGGCTGGGTCAGGAAGGGATCGTCGCCCTCGTTGTGGCCGAGCTTGCGGTAGCACACCAGGTCGATCACCACATCCTTCTTGAAGGTCATGCGGTAGTCGAGCGCGGCCTGCATCACGAAGCAGACGGCTTCCGGATCATCGCCGTTCACGTGCAGGATCGGCGCTTCGATCATCTTGGCCACGTCGGTGCAGTACATCGTCGATCGGATATCGCGGGTGTCCGAAGTGGTGAAGCCCACCTGGTTGTTGATGACGATGTGGATGGTGCCGCCGGTGCCGTAGCCGCGGGTCTGCGACAGGTTGAAGGTGCCCTGGTTGACGCCCAGGCCGCCGAAGGCGGAGTCGCCGTGGATCAGCACCGGAACCGCGGTCTTGCGCTCGGTGTCCTTGCGGCGTTCCTGGCGCGCGCGCACCGAACCTTCCACCACCGGGTTGACGATTTCCAGGTGCGACGGGTTGAACGCGAGCGACACGTGCATCGGGCCGCTGGCGGTCGGGATGTCGGACGAGAAGCCCATGTGGTACTTCACGTCGCCGGAAGCCATCTGCTGGGCGGCCTTGCCTTCGAATTCGGCGAACAGGTCGCGCGGCTGCTTGCCCAGGGTGTTGACCAGCACGTTCAGGCGGCCGCGGTGGGCCATGCCGATGATCAATTCCTGCACGCCCTGCTCGGTGGCGTTCTGGATCAGGTGGTCCAGCGCCGCGATCGCGGACTCGCCGCCTTCCAGCGAGAAGCGCTTCTGGCCGACGTACTTGGTGTGCAAGTAGCGTTCCAGCGTTTCGGCGGCGGTGATCTGCTTCAGGATGCGCTGCTTCTTGGCCGCGTCGTAGCGCGGGGTGGACAGCGCCTCCTCGAAGCGTTTCTGCACCCAGTGCTTCTCGTCGGACTGGGTGATGTGCATGAATTCGACGCCGATATTGCCGCAGTAGGTCTGCTTCAAACGGGCGATGATGTCGGACAGCGGCAGCTTCTGCGGGCCGGCCAGCGAGCCGACGTTGAACTGCACCGCCATGTCGGCGTCGTTCAGACCATGGGTAGCCGGGTCCAGCTCGCGCACGATGGCTTGATCCATGCGGCGCAGCGGGTCCAGATTGGCCTGGCGCGCGCCCAGCACGCGGTAGGCGGAAATCAGCTTCAGCACGCCCACCTGTTTCTGCATCGCCTCCCAATCGGTGGCGGCGGCGCCGCGCTGGCCGATCACCGGCTTTTTCGCCAACTGGATGAACGACTCCTGGATCGGCAGGTGCGGCACATCGCGCTCGGCGGCGCCCGGCGCCTGCGCCAGCTTGTCGAAGTAGTCGCGCCACTCGTTCGGAACCGAGTTGGCGTCAACGAGGTACTGTTCGTACAGCTCCTCGATGAACGGGGCATTCCCACCGAACAGATAGGAATGGCTGTACATGGATTGCATCATGGTCTGGCTACCCTTTGTCTTGTCTTAACGACGTTGCTGCATTATTCAAAGCGCTTGGGCAAGGCGTCCTTGCCCCAGCGCTCTGTAAAAAAGGGCTGGCTGAAGCCCCCGCTTCAACCAACCCTGTCTTTCACATCAGCGCTTGGCGACTTCCACGACGTCGCGGCGCGCGGCGCCGGTGTACAGCTGGCGCGGACGGCCGATCTTCATGCCCGGATCGCCGATCATCTCGTTCCAGTGCGCGATCCAGCCCACGGTGCGGGCCAGCGCGAAGATCGGGGTGAACATGGAAACCGGGATGCCGATCGCGGACAGCACGATGCCGGAGTAGAAGTCCACGTTCGGGTACAGCTTGCGCTCGATGAAGTACGGGTCGGACAGCGCGATCTTTTCCAACTCCATCGACAGCTTGAACTTCGGATCGTTGTGCAGGCCCAGCTCGTTCAGCACTTCGTCGCAGGTCTGCTTCATGATGGCGGCGCGCGGGTCCATGTTCTTGTACACGCGGTGGCCGAAGCCCATCAGCTTGTAGCGCTTGTCCTTCACGCCCTGCATGAAGTCGGCGACGTTGTCCACCGAGCCGATCTCGTCCAGCATCTTCAGCACGGCTTCGTTGGCGCCGCCGTGGGACGGGCCCCACAGGCAGGCGATGCCGGCGGCGATGCACGCGAACGGGTTGGCGCCGGAAGAGCCGGCCAGACGCACGGTGGAGGTGGAGGCGTTCTGCTCGTGGTCGGCGTGCAGGGTGAAGATGCGGTCCAGCGCGCGCGCCAGAACCGGGTTCACCTTGTACTCTTCGCACGGGGTGGAGAACATCATGTGCAGGAAGTTTTCCGCGTAGGTCAGGCCGTTCTTCGGGTAGGAGAACGGCAGGCCCTTGTTGTAGCGGTAGGCTTGCGCGGCGATGGTCGGCAGCTTGGCCACAAGGCGGTGCGCGGAGATGCGGCGATGCTCCGGATTGGAGATGTCCAGCGAGTCGTGGTAGAAGGCGGACAGCGCGCCCACCACGCCGACCATCACGGCCATCGGGTGCGCGTCGCGGCGGAAGCCCTTGAACAGGCTCATCAGCTGGTCATGCAGCATGTTGTGGCGCATGACGCCGCGTTCGAAATCCTTGCGCTGGGCCGCGGTCGGCAGTTCGCCGTTCAGCAGCAGGTAGCACACTTCCAGATAGTCGCTCTTCTCGGCCAGTTGCTCGATCGGGTAGCCGCGGTAGTACAGGTGGCCCAGATCGCCATCGATGAAGGTGATCTTGGATTCGCAGCTGGCCGTGGCCAGGAAACCCGGGTCGAAGGTGAACATGCCGGTTTTGCCAAAGGCGCGGATGTCGACGACATCCGGACCCAGCGAGCCCCCCAGGACCGGCAGGTCCAGGGTTTCCTTACCCTCGTTGTAGCTGAGCGTGACTTTGCGATTAGTTTCCACAGCAATACTCCCAGTCATTATTTCGTTGTTGTAATGGTTTGGGGCCAGGCCATCACAGCGATCGCAGGATCGCCACGATGTCCATCAATTCCGGATCGTCGAGATCGGCCTTGCCGTTGACGACATCCAGAAAATCAGTATCCGGCAGATCCAGCAGCTGCCGGTACGCGTCGATCTGGGCGGGCGCCAGCTGGTCGAACGGGCCGGCGAAGAACTTCTCCAGCACCAGGTCCAGTTCCAGCAGACCCCGCCGCGACCGCCAGCGGATCCGTTTCAGTTCGATCGGATCGTAAGCCGTCATACCGCACGCTTGACCATCAGGTCCTTGATCTTGCCGATCGCGCGGGTCGGGTTCAGGCCCTTCGGACACACGTCGACGCAGTTCATGATGCTGTGGCAGCGGAACAGGCGGTACGGGTCTTCCAGGTTGTCCAGACGCTCGTTGGTGGCTTCGTCGCGGGTATCCGCGATGAAGCGGTAGGCGGCCAACAGGCCGGCCGGGCCGACGAACTTGTCCGGGTTCCACCAGAACGACGGGCAGGACGTGGAGCAGCACGCGCACAGGATGCACTCGTACAGGCCGTCCAGCTCCTTGCGGTCTTCCGGCGACTGGCGACGCTCGCGCTCCGGCGGCGGCGTGTCGTTGATCACGTACGGCTTGATCGAGTGGTACTGCTTGAAGAACTGCGCCATGTCCACGATCAGGTCGCGCACCACCGGCAGGCCCGGCAGCGGACGCAGCTCGATCGGCTGCTTCAGCGTGCGGAAATCGGTCAGGCAGGCCAGACCGTTCTTGCCGTTGATGTTCATCGCGTCCGAGCCGCATACGCCTTCGCGACAGGAGCGGCGGAAGGACAACGTGTCGTCCTTGGTCTTCAGCTTGACCAGCGCGTCCAAGAGCTTGTGCTCGGTGGCGTCCATGTCCACGCTGATGTCCTGCATGTACGGCTTGGCATCCTTGTCCGGGTCGTAGCGGTAGATGCGGAATTTGACGTTTTCGGTAGTCATTTCTGTTCAACCCTTAGTAGGAGCGGGCCTTCAACTTGATCGTGTCCACGGTCAGCGGCTTCATGTTCACCGGCTTGTACTGCAGACGGTTGCCGTCGCGGAACCACAGGGTGTGCTTCAGCCAGTTGGTGTCGTCGCGGCCGTTCGGGGTTTCCGGCGTGTCCGGCGCGTCGTCGCGCACGTGGGCGCCGCGGCTTTCGGTGCGGGCGTTGGCCGAAACCATGGTGGCCTTGGCCACTTCGATCAGGTTTTCCAGCTCCAGCGCTTCGATGCGGGCGGTGTTGAACACCTTGGACTTGTCGCCGATCTCGGTCTTGGCCACCATGCCGGCCACTTCCAGGATCTTCTCCACGCCCTCGGCCAGCATGTCCTTGAAGCGGAACACGCCGCAGTGCGCCTGCATCACGCGCTGCATCTCGGCGCGGGCATCATGCACCTGCACGCCATTGGTCTGGTTGTCGAGACGGGCGACGCGGGCGACCGAGCGCTCCACATCGGCCATCGCCAGCTGCGGCAGGTCTTCCGGCTGCTGCTTGACGAACTCGATGATCGAGTTGGCCGAGCTCTTGCCGAAGACCAGCAGGTCCAGCAGCGAGTTGGTGCCCAGGCGGTTGGCGCCGTGCACCGACGCGCACGCCACTTCGCCGGCGGCGTAGAAGCCGTGCACCGGCTGGCCGTCGATCACCACTTCGCCGTGGTAATTGGTAGGGATGCCGCCCATCTGATAGTGGCAGGTCGGCACCACCGGGATCGGGGCCTTGATCGGGTCCACGCCGGCGAACTTGATCGAGATCTCGCGGATGCCCGGCAGCTTGGACATGATCACCTCGGGGTCGAGGTGGGTGATGTCCAGCAGCACGTGGTCCTTGTTCGGACCGCAGCCGCGGCCTTCGTTGATCTCGGACACCATCGCGCGCGACACCACGTCGCGGGAGGCCAGGTCCTTGGCGTTCGGCGCGTAGCGCTCCATGAAGCGCTCGCCGGAGCTGTTGCGCAGAATGCCGCCTTCGCCGCGCACGCCTTCGGTGATCAGCACGCCAGCGCCGGCCACGCCGGTCGGGTGGAACTGCCAGAACTCCATGTCTTCCAGCGGGATGCCGGCGCGGGCGGCCATGCCCAAGCCGTCGCCGGTATTGATGAAGGCGTTGGTGGACGAGGCGAAGATGCGGCCGGCGCCGCCGGTGGCGAACAGAGTGGCCTTGGCCTGGAACACCACGATTTCCGAAGTTTCCATTTCCATGGCGACAACGCCCTGCACGCGGCCTTCGGCGTCGCGGATCAGGTCAAGCGCCATCCACTCGACGAAGAAGTGGGTGTTGGCGCGCACATTGCGCTGGTACAGCGCGTGCAGCATCGCGTGGCCGGTGCGGTCGGCCGCGGCGCAGGCGCGGCGGACCGGCTTGCCTTCGCCGAAGTCGGACATGTGGCCGCCGAACGGACGCTGATAGATGGTGCCGTCCGGATTGCGGTCGAACGGCATGCCGTAGTGCTCAAGCTCGACCACCACTTTCGGCGCTTCGCGGCACATGAATTCGATGGCGTCCTGATCGCCCAGCCAGTCCGAACCCTTGACGGTGTCGTACATGTGCCAGTGCCAGTTGTCCGGCTCGGAGTTGCCGAGCGAAGCGGACACGCCGCCTTGGGCGGCCACGGTATGGGAACGGGTCGGGAACACCTTGGACAGCACGGCGGTCTTCAGACCAGCTTCCGACAGTTGCAGCGCGGCTCGCATGCCGGCGCCGCCGGCGCCCACGACTACCGCATCAAAATGACGAACAGCTACGCCCATTACAGCCCCCAGACCACTTTAACGGAATAGATGAAACAGGAAACCAGCCAGACGATGGTGAACACGTGCAGCGCCAGGCGGATGCCCACCGGCTTCACGTAGTCCATCCACACGTCGCGGATGCCCACCCATACGTGCAGGAACAGCGCCAACAAGGTCACCTGGGTGAACAGCTGGACCCAAGCATGGCTGAACAGAGACTTCCAGCCTTCGTAGCCGGACGGCAGCGCCAGCAGGAACAACGCCAGAGCCACGGTGTAGAGCACCATCACCACGGCGGTGACGCGCTGCATGATCCAATCGCGCAGGCCATAGCCGGCGCCGACGACGTGACGGTTTACCATAGAGCGATACCTCCCAGGACCACGGTCAGCACCAGGCTGACGACCAGCACGGTCTTGGCGGTGGCGCGGGCGGTCTCGAGTTCGAGACCTTTGTGAATGTCGAGAAACAGGAAACGGATGCCTGCGCAGAAGTGATGCAGGTAGGCCCAGATCAGGCCCAGCAAGACCAGCTTCATCAGCGGGTGGGACACTACCGCCTTGTAGGTGTCGAACGATTCGGCGGAGCTGAGCGAACCGTGCAGCAGATAGATCAACAGCGGGAGGGAAAAGAACAACGCCACACCACTGACCCGGTGCAGGATGGAGACGAAACCCGGAACGGGCAGTCTGATCCTGGCCAAGTCCAGATGCTTCGGTCTTTGCTTCTGCATAAGGCTTTCCTTGGATGTTTTGTGACCAAGTGGTTTACATGACGCCCGCCCACCGCGAGCGAAGCGCCTGGCGGACCCGTCCTTTTTCCTGGGAGCGGTATCCGCCTTTACCTGGCATATTGCGTAATTCATTTGCAATATGCGCCGGGGATTCTAACAAAAGTTGGTCTATCCCGCTGGCCGCTCTCCGCTTAATCTGCGTCAAGGACAGCGGCGTTCAGCCGTGTTTCACTGTATAAGCCAGCTGGTGCGTCAAGCAGTAGCGCTGCCGCCACTCCAGCGGGCGGCCGTCCATGTCCGCAGACAGCCGCAGCAGGCACAGGGCCGGCACGTCGGCCACCATGCCGGTCACGCCCAGCAGCCCCGCCTCCTCGCGCGGCAGCATCTCGGCGCGGAACTGCTCGCACACCACTCTCACCCGCACGCCGAAGCGCTGCTGCAGCGTGGCGTACACGCCGGCCGAATTGCGCAGCCAGCGCGCGTCCATGCCGTCGAACGTCTCCGCCGGCAGCAGCGCGTCGTCCAGCGCCACCGGCGCGCCATGCCAGCGCCACAGCTGGCGAATTCTCAATAAAGGCGCAAGGCGCCGCAATTGCAAAGCCTCGGCGATGTCCTCGCTGGCGTTCAGCCGGGACATGCCGAGAAATTCCCTGACCAGTTCGTCCGGCCGCTCGAAAAACAGGCCCGGCGTCAGCAACGAGGCCTCGCCCCAATCGCCGGGCACCGGCGCCGCATAAGTGCCCCTGCCCTGCTGGCGGTACAGCAAGCCCGCGTCCACCAGCTCCGACAGCGCCTTCCTTACCGTGCCCTGGCTCGCGCCAAGCTCGTCGGCCAGCTCCCATTCGCTGGGCAGCGCGTCGTGCGCCTGCCATTCGCCGCCGCTCATGCGCTGCATCAGCAGCTGTTTGACCTGCGCATAAAGCGGCTGTCTTTTCAGCGTATTGGCTGTCATGGTCTGTGTTTTAACACCAAACAATTCCAGCGTAAAGATAAGTCTTATATAAGACACAAGACTCAAACGATTGTTTAACGACATATTCTTGACAGATAACCCAAATCGATAAACAGCCGTGATACACTCCAGGCCACATCTATACTGCAGAGCACCATCTGCAGCTCATTATCGGATACATCAAAGGAGAGTCCGCCAATGAAAGCCCCCGTTCGCGTTGCCGTTACCGGCGCTGCCGGCCAGATCGGCTACAGCCTGCTGTTCCGCATTGCCAGTGGTGAAATGCTGGGCAAGGATCAACCGGTCATTCTTCACCTGCTGGACCTGCCGCAGGCTCAAACCGCGCTGAAGGGCGTGATGATGGAGCTGGAAGACTGCGCCTTCCCGCTGTTGGCCGGCATGGTAGCCACCGACGACCCGAACGTGGCCTTCAAGGATGTGAAAGTCGCCCTGCTGGTCGGCGCCCGCCCGCGCAGCAAGGGCATGGAGCGCAAGGACCTGCTGGAAGCCAACGGCGCCATCTTCACCGTCCAGGGCAAGGCGCTGAACGACCACGCCGCCCGCGACGTCAAGGTGCTGGTGGTGGGCAACCCGGCCAACACCAACGCCTGGATCGCGATGAAGTCCGCTCCGGATCTGGATCCGAAAAACTTCACCGCCATGTTGCGTCTTGACCACAATCGCGCGCTGTCGCAAATCGCCGCCAAGACCGGCAAGCCGGTGGCCTCGATCGAGAAGCTGGCCGTGTGGGGCAACCACTCGCCGACCATGTACGCCGACTACCGCTTCGCCACCATCGACGGCCAATCGGTCAAAACCCTGATCAACGACGACGTGTGGAACCGCGACGTGTTCCTGCCCACCGTGGGCAAGCGCGGCGCCGCCATCATCGAAGCGCGCGGCCTGTCCTCCGCCGCCTCCGCCGCCAACGCCGCCATCGACCACATCCACGACTGGGTGCTGGGCAGCAACGGCAAGTGGGTGACCATGGGCATTCCGTCCGACGGCTCCTACGGCATCCCGGAAGGCGTGATGTACGGCGTACCGGTTGTATGCGAAAATGGCGAATACAAACGTGTAGAAGGCCTGGAGATCGACGCGTTCAGCCGCGAGCGGATGGACCTGACCCTGGCCGAGCTGGAAGAAGAGCGCGCAGCCATCGCTCACCTGTTTGGCTGATTTTCCGGCCTGACCGAAGAGAAGCGCACCAAACGGTGCGCTTTTTGTCTTTGGTCAAACCGCGAAAATACATTTGAATTTACTAATACAGACTGCCATTTGGAGCGAAAGCATGATCGAAGTTGAAGTTTTGAACCAAATCGCGGCCAAAATCGAAGACCTGGCCGCCCGCGCCGCCGATATTCGGGGGTATCTTTGACTACGACGGTAAAAAAGACCGTCTGGAAGAAGTCAGCCGCCTGACCGAAGACCCGGATATCTGGAACGACCCCAAAAAGGCGCAGGATCTGGGCCGCGAGCGCAAACAGCTGGAAGACGTGGTGCTGGTGCTGGACAGCATCAACGCCACCATCGGCGACAGCCGCGAACTGTTCGACATGGGCAAGAGCGAGGAAGACGACGACACCATCCTCGCGGTGCAGGCCGATCTGGAAGAAGTGGAAGAGAAAGTGGCGAAGATGGAATTCCGCCGCATGTTCCACGACCCGATGGACCCCACCAACTGCTTCATCGACATCCAGGCCGGCGCCGGCGGCACCGAAGCCCAGGACTGGGCCGGCATGCTGCTGCGCATGTACACCCGCTACGCCGAACGCAAGGGCTTCAAGGTGGACGTGCTGGAACTGTCCGAAGGCGAAGTGGCCGGCGTCACCAGCGCCACGCTGAAGATCGAGGGCGAATACGCCTACGGCCTCTTGCGCACCGAAGTGGGCGTGCACCGCCTGGTTCGCGTGTCGCCGTTCGACTCCAACGCCCGCCGCCACACCTCGTTCTCGTCGGTCTTCGTCTACCCCGAGGTGGACGACAGCTTCGAGATCGACATCAACCCGGCGGACGTGCGCACCGACACCTACCGCGCCTCCGGCGCCGGCGGCCAGCACATCAACAAGACCGACTCGGCCGTGCGTCTGACCCACATCCCGACCAATATCGTGGTGCAGTGCCAGAACGACCGTTCCCAGCACCGCAACCGCGACGAGGCCTGGCAGATGCTGCGCGCCAAGCTGTACGAGCTGGAGCTGAAGAAGCGCAACGAAGCCAAGCAGGCGCTGGAAGACACCAAGACCGACGTGGGCTGGGGCCACCAGATCCGCTCCTACGTGTTCGACCAGTCCCGCATCAAGGATTTGCGCACCAGCTACGAAGTGGGCAACATCAAGGGCGTCATGGACGGCGACCTGGACGGCTTCATCGAAGCCAGCCTCAAGCACGGCGTCTAAGCCATATCGGGCCGGCCCCTCCGCGGGGCCGGCCTTCGCGTTGTACTTTTGTTAATTGCCGAAGGAACCCTACCCGGCACGGAGTCATCATGTCTGATCACGAACAAGCACAGGCGCAAAGCCAAGACGAAAACCAGATCATGGCGGAACGCCGCCTGAAACTGAAAGCGATCCGCGAAAAAGGCATCGCCTACCCCAACGACTTCAAACGCAGCCACTTCGCCAAACCGCTGCAGGACGACCACGCCGCCAAAGAAGCGGAAGCGCTGGAAGCCGAGAAAATCGAAGTCGCCGTCGCCGGCCGCATGATGCTTAAACGTGTGATGGGCAAAGCCAGCTTCGCCACCCTGCAGGACAGCAGCGGCCGCATCCAGGCCTTCATCTCCCGCGACAACGTGGGCGAAGACGTCTACGCCGACTTCAAGCGCTGGGACCTGGGCGACATCATCGCCGTCAAGGGCGTGCTGTTCAAGACCAAGACCGGCGAACTGACGGTGCAGGCCACCGAAGTGCGCATGCTGTCCAAGAACATCCGTCCGCTGCCGGAAAAATTCCACGGCATCGCCGACCAGGAAACCAAGTACCGCCAGCGCTACGCCGACCTCATCATGAGCGAGGAAAGCCGCGAAACCTTCATCAAGCGCTCCAAGATCGTGCAGAAAGTGCGCGACGTGATGGTGGGCGAAGGCTACCTGGAAGTGGAAACCCCGATGATGCACCCGATTCCGGGCGGCGCGTCGGCCAAGCCGTTTGTCACCCATCACAACGCCCTGGACATGCCGCTCTACCTGCGCATCGCCCCGGAGCTGTACCTGAAGCGCCTGGTGGTGGGCGGCCTGGAACGCGTGTTCGAGATCAACCGCAACTTCCGCAACGAGGGGATGAGCACGCGCCACAACCCCGAGTTCACCATGATCGAGTTCTACGAAGCGTACAGCGACTACCAGCGCATGATGGAGATGACCGAAACCATCATCCGCGAGTGCGCGCTGGTTTCCTGCGGCGCCACCACCGTGACCTACCAAGGCAAGGAAGTGGACCTGGGCAAGCCGTTCGACCGCTTCACCATCGTGGAAGCGATCAAGCACTACAACCCGCAATACACCGACGCGCAGCTGTCCGACTCCGCCTGGGTGGCAAGCGAGATCAAGCGCCTGGGCGGCAAGCTGCCCCCGGCCCCGGGCCTGGGCAGCCTGCAGCTGGCGCTGTTCGAGGAATGCGCCGAGTCGCTGCTGTGGAACCCGACCTTCATCATCGACTACCCGGTGGAAGTGTCCCCGCTGGCGCGCGGCTCCGACACCCAGCCGGGCCTGACCGAGCGTTTCGAGCTGTTCATCGTCGGCCGCGAGCACGCCAACGGCTACTCGGAGTTGAACGATCCGGAAGACCAGGCCGCGCGCTTCCAGGCGCAGGTCGCCCAGAAGGATGCGGGCGATGATGAGGCGATGCACTACGACGCCGACTACATCCGCGCGATGGAATATGGCCTGCCGCCGACCGGCGGTTGCGGCATCGGCATCGACCGTTTGGTGATGTTGCTGACGGATGCGCCGTCTATTCGGGATGTGATCTTGTTCCCGCATATGCGTCCGGAGTAAGCTTTAGCAAGCTTACATTGGGCTAAAGAAAAGCCGCTCACTGCAAGGTGGGCGGCTTTTTCTTACTTTAAATATGCCTCCACCTTAACTTCTACGATCCATTTTCCTTTTCTTAGTCTGAATTGTGATTCTTGCAAGATCACCAATCAAACTACTTAATACACAAAACGGAATAACTGTAACCATATGAATATCGTTGCCAAGCTTATTTTTATAACTATGTTTTTTGTTTTAAGTGGATGCGCTATAAATCCCACTGAATTTCAAAAACCAGAGAAATTGAATTCTACTCATGGATATGTATTTTCCCCCAAAGTTCAAAGCTCCCTACTAGAGCTAGGGGAAGTTAAAATTCGCTCCAAAAATGATGGGGAAATATATACATTACAGCAAAATGACTCAAAGTTTGAGGGGTATGGCTTATGGGTGCCCTCAGGCAAATATGAATTAGTGGATATGTTTGACCGTGCATTAGAAAATAATTCATACGCTCCCATTGAAGTGAGCGCAGGTTCTTTTACGGAAATTGGAGGATTGATTTGGATCAATGCTGGCCATGACAAAAGAGTACTCTTGCCTATCCACCACTCGGAACTTGAGCCTCAAGTAAAGAAAGCAAAATTAATTCAAGATCCATATTTATTAGACCATACCATCAAGGTTTGGAAGCCAAATAGCGTAGCCGATCCGGTATACATTCCGCATGAAAGTGCAAATCATGGGATAATTATCGACCTAATGCTTGACTACGGTAGAAAAATTGGACTGTCAAATCTTAACCAGCAATTAATCAACATAAAAGATCCAGATGAGTTTTTTGCTGCAGCAAAGCGCACGCTTCCTCCAATTACTCACTCAGCAGTAAGCGGATCAGATGGGGCTCAATATTTTGGGGCAGAGTTGGGCCAGATCCGAGTAAGAAATACGAATGGCTTGTGGTCTTCATTTGACACTGGGACGCTTGATAATATTACTGCCATTTCCATTGATCACCAGATAGTAGTTGCTGCTACTAGTAAAGGAGCCATTCTCAAGAAAAACGACAACAATTGGAACGTCGTTGCCAAAATCCCAGGAAGTCCTGAAGTAATAAATGTAGTTCATACATCCGCAGGCTGGCTCATCCTGGCCGGAGATTTTTCGTCGAGCAGCTATTCGGCTTTTCCTATCGTAAAAGCACTATCAATTTTTCGCGCCAATGATAATTTCTCTAATTTAGTTCAAATAAAGAAAATATCAATGGATGGCGAACGAGAGATCTTCAGACCTGCTGCCTTTTATGTAAACGACAAGTATTATGTTAATGGATTTAATAAATTACATGTTCTTGATGTTAAAACGGGCATCTGGAACCTAGTAGACCCAGGTCATGAAATTACCTCGCTAACCCATGATAAAAATTCAAGCATCTTTACCGCCTACAAGATGCAAGGAATATTCTCAAAACTTAGTATCTCTACTGACTATGGCGTGTCATGGTCTCCAATGAATACTCCTGGAATGACTGTACAGGATATTATATTTACTTCACCATCCCATGCAATCACAGTTGGTCTTGACATGGGTTTACTCAGTGCAAGCTTTGAAGTTAGTAAATATGAACCACTTGAAAAAAAATCGGAATTAATATCCAAATCCAGCCCAGGCGTTTGCAAAAAAATTGTTACGAATGAAGAAATGAATTTATTTTTCTGCATATCAGACGATGGCTCTATTTTACAATTTGGCGATAAAAGAATGGTACCTGAATTTATTCTAAATTGACTATTCAAAGTCCACAGATTGGGCTGAGCCACGCGAAGCCCAACGTTTACCGCGTGATACGGATTGGTTTTGTGTCCGCTCCGCGGACAGATGATTCCGTGCCGGTTCCGCCCGGCTGGACGGGTCCATTTCTTTTGCCTCACCAAAAGAAATGGACGAAAGAAAAGGCGACCCAACAGCGCTGCGAAACCCCGCCTCCAAAGCCCTTTCCAAGGCGCCGCCGAACTCGCGGGGCGCTAACGTCGCCCCGCTCAAACAGGCGGCGGCTTAAAACCTTGGAAATGGCTTCGGAGTCGGCTTGCGCTGATGGGATAGGAGCAAGTCGGTTCGGCTCTGAAACCGATTAAACAAGATCCATTACATGCCCCAACACAGCCAAGCACTCGCAAAAACTGGCACGTTAACGACGCGCCCCAATCCCTTCAAGCCTGCCGCCGGGTGGCAGGCCCGAGGTCTTAAGCGGCTGCCTGTTTGAGTCCCGCGACGGTAGCGCGGGACGAGTTCAGCCGCGCCTCGGGCCTGACGGGAACCGGCGGAGAGCCGCAGGCCAGGCTTGCAGGGTGGCTTTTAGGGGTGGAGGGGATATTTGGCCAAGCAAATATCCCCTCCCTGCCGCCGGGCAGCCCCGGTAATCCCAACCATCATCCGCGCAGCGGATTCTACTTACAGCTTCCAAGTACGTACCCATTTGCTTGCCTGACAAGCCTTCCAGCCGGATAATCTCTTCCGTGCCGTTCAATAGCGGCATCAGGTTTGGCGACCTGTTACCTAAGGCGGACTGACGCAGCTTCGACTGCGGCTTGTCCACACACCATTGCCATGCGCAATTTATGGCGGGCCTTGGTGGGGATACCTACGGGTATGCCGGTTCCTTAGGTCCGGTTCGCCAACCCTGCCATGCGCCTGCCACCCCTCGTTTGGCGACGAGCGGCAGGCGAAACAACCTAAGGAGGGTTTTGCCATGCCTAGCATCACCCGCAGTTCGTCTCACCTCGCGGTTTCCTTGAACAACCGTCACCCCGCCCGCAGCCGTTGGCTGCTGAACAACCAAGCCCCCACGCATCCGCCCAGCCTGCTGGCCATGACCCGGCTGCACGAAGCCTTTGCCGCCTTGCAAGAGCAGTTGGCCGGCAAGGATCAATCCACGGTGAGGGCGCCTGCCGCGCGCGTCGCGCATTTGTGCCACGACATCGAGCATGCGGTGGTGGAGTCCATCTGCCACTTGGCCCATGGCCAGTTGGGTTTGCAATCCGTGATCGATCTGCTGGCTTGCCTGGGCGATGATGTCCGCCTGCCGTCCAGCCGCATCAAGGAATTGCTGGAGCCGCTGGATAAACGGATGAACCAGTCCCTCGCCCTGCTCACCCGCGTGTTGTAAGCCCTGCTCTATACAAGCCAACAGTCTGCCCGCTTCCCAGCGGCAGGCTGTTTTGATGTCATGGATCAACTTGGCGGAGCGATGCCGGGGGAACGCCGGCGGGATGACAACATTGAAAGGTCTCAACCCGGGTCTTGCCCCAGCGCGGCTGACATTCCCCTCCAGCCACAAGACTTCACACTTCCATTTCAAATGGATATAGTCTTGTCGCATATCCATTCTCTGCCGCATCACGATGCGTGCTCTTTGCTTAGCTATCCCCTTGCAGCCTCAGCGGCGATAACCAGCCGACCACTCAGGTCAGGCAAACGGCGGCTTCAACGAGATCCCCCACAGCAATCCATACGGAGATGAGATGACTGCAAAATACAGCGGGCAGTGCCTGTGCGGCGAAATCCGCTACTCGGTCGATGTCGAGCCCTTGTTTGCCGGCAACTGCCACTGCAAAGACTGCCAGCGCAGCTCGGGCAGCGCCTATATCCCGGCCATGCTGTTCCCGGAACAGAATGTCGAGGTTTCTGGCAAGGCTAAATATTTCGAGATGACCGCAGACAGCGGCAAGACCCATAGCCGGGGCTTCTGTCCGAACTGCGGCTCTCAATTGTTCGCCAAGTTCAGCAACCTCCCCGGCATGCTGGGCATCAAGGCCGGCACGCTGAACGAAACCGCGCTCTACGCACCTAAGCTGGATTTCCATGTGGCCAGCGCCGCGGCGTGGGACTTCATGGACCCAAGGCTTCCCAAGAAACAAGGCGCGGCCCAGGGCTGACGCATCGCCAGCCCACCCACTGCCCACTCTCCATCCAACTGGCAAAGCCCTATCCTCTAAACAACAAGCCCTCCTGACTGCGGAGGGCTTGGACTCGGTCCCGGCGAGCTTGCGCCCGCAGGAATCAGTGGCTCATCTTGGCATCATGGCGCTTTGGGCAGCTCGAAACCCGCGTGCCACTTGCCTTCGGAGTCTTGCCACGACACCAGGTAGACATTGCCCTGCGCGTCGGTGCCCACCACCTGCAGATAGTGGTTATTGCCGTTGCCGGTCGCCAGTTGCGAGAAGCTGCCGTTGTAGCCGGACGGCTGCGGCAGCGTCAGGCCGCCATGCCAGTTGCCGCCGTTGTCCTGCCACGAAACCAGGTAGGCCACGCCGTTGCTGCCGATGCCGAAGACTTGCAGGTAGTTGCTGTTGCCGATGCCAGTGACCAGCTTGGCGAAAGTGCCGTTGTAGCCGCTGGGCTTGGGCAGCGCGAAGCCGGGGTGCCAGTTGCCGCCATTATCCTGCCAGGCGACCAGATAGGCGTTGCCGTCGGCGCCGATGCCCAGCACTTGCAGGAAGTTGCTGTTGCCGACGCCAGTGGCCAGCTGCGTGAAGGTGCCGCTGTAGCCGCTGGGCTTGGGCAGCGCGAAGCCCGGGCTCCATTGGCCTTGGCCGTTTTGCCAAGTCACAAGGTAGGCGTTTCCGTCAGTGCCCACGCCCACGACTTGCAGGAAGTGCTCGTTGCCGTTGCCGGTGGCCAGTTGCTGGAAGCCGCCCGCATAGCCGCTGGGGTTGGGCAGAGGCATGCCGGCATGCCAGTTGCCGCCATTGTCCTGCCAGGCCACCAGATACGGAGAGGATTCAACCCGGGCGCCTATCACCTGCAAGTACTTGCTGTTGCCGATGCCGGTCACCAGCGGGCCGCCGCTGTAGCCGCTCGGCTTGGGCAGCGGCATGCCGCCGTGCCACTTGCCGCTGCCGTCCTGCCACGAAACCAGGTAGGGATTGCCATCCTCGCCCGCGCCCAGCACCTGCAGATAGTTGCTGTTGCCCACGCCGGTGGTCAGTTGGAAGAAGTGTCCTTTCGGATAATCGGACGGAACCGGCAGGGCGAAACCCGCATGCCAGTTGCCGCCAGAGTCTTGCCAGTCGGTCAGATAAGCGGTGTCCGTGATGTTGGCGAGTCCCAATATCTGAAGATAATTGCTGTTGCCGTTTCCAGTAGCCAAACCATGAAATTGCGATGACATATTGCTCACTCCTTGAGTTGAAACATGCATGCGACCTGGCAGCTCAGGGCTCGACGGCCATGACCGAGCTCCGCCACTCTAGGCCGGAAACTGGTGCTCAACCCCATGCTTTAGGACTGAAAGGCAAACAGACGACATAATCCTGCGGTTTTCACTTAGCCAACCCGGCGCATCCATCAACGACAAAAACAACATGATGTGGCAGCGCATGACTCTGCTTTTTCATGCCAAGCGAAGCGCCCATCCATTCAAGCTGTTTGGCGCACGGAGTCCAAGCGCAGCGCGAGCATCCCGCACATGCCGCTGTGGGAAGCGGCCGTGACCGGATGGCCAGCCGGACACCTAGATATCCACTCCGTCCCTCAGAGCTCGACGACAAGCCGCTGGAGAAAATAGGCAAGCCGCGCGCGCATGAAAAACAGCCAGGCCGCCGGAAAGCGGGACTGGCTGTTTAGCGTCGCCATCCATGGCGGCATGGCGTATCTTCAGACGGACTCAGCCTCCAACTGATACGCCTGCATCACCTCCAAGCTATGGGCCAACGACTGCGCCTGATTCCAGCAACCCATGTTTTTCGCGCTTTCTATCGCGCCGCGCGCTTCGGCCATCAGGTCGAACCGCTCGGGAAGCGGGTCGCCATAGCGGATGTTGAGTATCCGTATATCCATCGCCAAGTTCAGGCTGCGGCTCTCCTCCCGGTTGATCCGGCCCGCCTTCAGCAGCGCGCTCACCGCAGCTCTGCCTTCATCCGTGGTGAGACTCCCCAAATTCAGCCTGTCAGACGCCGGCTGCGGCGCTTCCACACCTGCATCCGGCTTCCGCCATCCGGCAAGAAAAGCGCGAAGGCGCTCAAGAATGGGCGCGTGATCAACCGGCTCATGCGACGGATGGATGGACAGAATGGACATGGCGGCGCTCCAGAGCGAGTCAACCAGACGTAGCTTGCCGTTTTCATGCGGCAAGTAAATTCACGCCAGGCAATGCGTACATCATGACAAGCCCAGCATAGGCGCGGCCATACTCATCTTCAATTGGTTAATATACCTATTAGATAATCAAATAAATATCAACCCTCTATCCCTATCGACGCCCCTCACTCAGCCCAGTCCTGCGCCGCAGCGGGAACAGAACTTCGCCGCGGCGGCGGCCTCTTGCCCGCATGATCCGCAACGACGCGGGACCAACCCCGCGCCGCAATGCTGGCAAAACCGCGCGGCAGGATCATTCCCCAGCCGACAACTCGGGCAGCTTGCCGACGGCGTCTGCACAGGCGGTGGCGCGGAGTGGCCTTCGCGGCGACCGTGGTGCTCATCGCGGCCGGGATGGCGGCCAAACAGTTTTCCGAAATGACCCATTGCCTGTCTCCCTTTCATGTGGATACCTCCATGAAAACGCCTGTAGCCGCTAGAGGGTCAAGTGCTTGGCCGCGCCGCTCTTCATTTCCCCGCGCCAACCGGCGCCAACCTCATCTCTCGGACTAAAAGATCGTCCAACAAGACGCAACGCCGCCTTCGATGGTAGTCGGCTCTCAGCAGGCGCAGACTATCCATTTCGAGTAAGAACTGGCATGCTACCCCTCGCCTCCGACTACATCTCCCCTTTGACAGAAATGAATAAAATACGGATTGAGCGAACATGATTATCAGACCTGTTGACCGAAACGACTACGAAGCCTGGCTGCCGCTATGGGATGGCTATAACGCGTTTTACGGACGCGCCGGAGAAACGGCGCTGCCGGAGAACATCACCCGGCAGACTTGGACGCGCTTTCTTGATGACCGGGAGCCGGTGGACGCTCTGGTAGCGGAGCTTGATGGAAAAATCGTCGGCCTGGCCCATACCATCATTCACCGCAGCACCACCCGCCTGGCCGATGTGTGCTATCTGCAGGATTTGTTCACTGCGCCGGAAGCCAGGGGGCAAGGCGTGGCGCGGGCCTTGATCTACGCCGCCAAACAGGTGGCCGCAGCCGCCGGCTGCAACCGCCTCTACTGGCAAACGCACCAAACCAACCATACGGCCCGCGCGCTGTACGACAAGGTGGCCGAACATCAGGGCTTCATCGTTTACGGCAGCGATGTGCCGGCCTGACGATCCCGCCTCTCTCCAGCCGCCAACAGCCTCGCCCCACCGCATCTCGCCATCCTTGCAAAAGCAGCGGCCCGATACATGCCATTGTCAAATTGATCCGCTATAAGCACTGACGCGCCCCGGCTCCACGCCGGCGGGCGCCAATTTGATATCGGGATAATCCACATGAAGCTATCGTTTACCACATGGCCGGCGCTGATGGCGCTGCTGCTGTCTATCCCCGCTCACGCCGCCACCGAAACCATCGTGCTGCTCCGCCATGGCGAGAAGCCCGCCCAGGGGCTGGGGCAAATCACCTGCCAGGGACTGAACCGCGCGCTGGCGCTGCCGCAGGTGCTGGCCAACGCCTTCGGCGCGCCGGACGCGATCTTCGCGCCCGATCCCGCCACCCAGGTATCGGACTCCGGCAACAGCTATTACTACGTGCGCCCGCTGGCGACGATAGAACCCACCGCCATCCGCCTGGGCATGCCGGTCAACACCGGCTACGGCTTCACCCAGACATCGGACCTGGCCGCCAAGCTGCTGGACCCGGACTACGCCGGGGCCACCATTTTCGTCGCCTGGGAACACAAGAAGATCGTCACGCTGGCCAAGCAGATCTTCACCAACCTCAAGCAGTCGGCCAACATCCCGTCCTGGTCCGATTCCGACTACGACAGCCTCTACGTCATCACCATCAACGGTTCCGGCAGCCATCGCGCCGCCTCGTTCGCCATCCGGACGCAGGGCCTCAACGGACAAAGCACGGTTTGCCCCGGACCCAATTAAAGCGGCGGGCAAAAACCCTGTAGCGGCGCGGGTGGAACCACATGCACTTCGCTCCCAATCGCCGTCCGCGGGATGAATCCCCCATCCCGCGACAGCCGCCGGCGCCGCCTCGCGCCTTCTCAAACCGTCTCCTCTCCAACTGTATTGTTCAGGCTGTTTTTTGATTTCGCGCCGATCACGCGCTAAATGCGCTGCCCGCTTCCAAATGAAATTACGATCCACTTTCATTCAGAATGAAAATAAAAAATCACCCTGATTTCCAGATGGTTTATTTGATATAAATTAATGGCCATCCCGATGGCCAATAGTGTCAAGAACCTGATTTACTGCAAAACCTAATTATTTGAGACTAATTTATTAACTCTATTTCAGGTAAACGCAGAAAAATACGCACTAATACTCAATTCTCTGCCAGCCTGCTGACGAAAGTAATCGCCATGACTGTCTCCAGAAAAATCCTCCTGCTGATTTTGCTGTCCATCCTGGCCCAAATCGGCATCAGCGCATACAGCCTGTATACCCAATCCAGGCTGGCCACCACCGCCACCAACTTCGCCAATAATGACTACCCCAGCTTGATCACACTGGATCAGTTCAGCAATGCGGTCGCATCGCTGCGCCTGGCGGGCTTACAGGAGTTGACCGCCGCCAGCGCCACCGATCGCGCCGCCGCCAAAGGCAAGGTAACCGAGGCGTATCAGGCAGCGACCGCATCGTTGGCTCGATATCAGAAAATAATCAACGACAGTGAAGATCGCGGACATTTCAACGACGACAGCCGCCTGCTCGACCAATACTACGCCGCCTTGCAGCCGATGCTGGCCGCGGCGGAAAACAACAAGCTGGAAGAAGCGCTCAAGATCCGCGCCAGCATGGTGACGCCTGTCGGCAATGCGCTCACCAAGGCGATAGCCTCCCATATCGATTACAACAAGCGCCATGTCGATCAGGAGGTAGCGGGCTCGCAGGCGCTGATCGATGCCACCCATACCATCACGCTGGCCACCACCGCAGCGTTGACCTTGCTGTTGGCCACGCTCGGCCTACGCACCTATTCGTCCATTACCCGGCCGCTACACGACCTGAATCACGCGATGAACGAAATAGGCGAGCGTCTGGATTTCACCCTGCAGGTCAAAGTGCATAACCCGAAAGACGAAATCGGCAATACCGCTGCAGCCTTCAATCAACTGGTGCAGCGCATTCGGCACAGCCTGAACGATATCTCGCGCAACTGCGGCAAGGTGGCCAGCTACTCCACTGACCTCGGCCGCGCCGCCGGCTATGTGCAAACCGCGGCGGAACAACAGAATCAGGCCTCGGCGTCCATCGCCGCCACCATGGAACAGCTGACCGTCAGCATCAACCACGTGGGCGACCGGGCGGAACAGAGCAACCAGCAAAGCGAGGAGGCCAGCCGCCACGCCGGCAACGGCCATCAGGTGATCTCCAAAACAGCGGAAGAGATCCGCTCCATCTCCGATACCGTGGGCCACGCCAACACCAGCCTCACCGAGCTGGAAACGCAGAATGACCGCATCGCCAACTCGGTCAGCAGCATCAAGGACATCGCCGACCAGACCAATCTCTTGGCGCTGAACGCCGCCATCGAGGCGGCGCGGGCGGGCGAAACGGGACGCGGCTTCGCCGTGGTGGCGGACGAGGTGAGGAAGCTGGCCGAACGCACCGCCATTCTCACCAGCGAGATCGACCAGGTGATCCGCGGCGTCACCGACACCTCGCGCCAGACCACCAGCCGCATGAGCGAAACCCAGCAGTTGGTGGCATCCGGCGTGGTGCGCGCCGACGAGGCGATGGCGGCCATCAGCGAGATCGGCAAATCGTCCGGCTCCGCCATGCAGATGGTGGGCGAGATAGCCGACGCCATCCGCGAGCAGGCCAACGCCTGCAACAGCATCGCCAACCAGGTGGAAAAGATCGCGCAAATGGCCACGCAATCCAGCGCCGCCGCGCAGCAGACCGCCAGCACCGCCCAACAACTGGACGAGGCGGTGCTGGCAATGAACGAAGCCGTCCGCCGCTACCGGCTGTGAAGCGGCGCCCTGGCGGCTAGCCCCGCTGGATAGACACCCCGCCATCCGCCAGCATCGCGCTGCCGGTGACGAAGCTGGCGGCGTCGGACGCCAGGAACAGCGCCGCGCGGGCGATCTCCTCCGGCTGCGCCAGCCGCTTCAAGGCATGCAGGCCCTCGACGAAGCCGCGCGCCTCTGGTGTGGGCGCGGCGGCGCGGCCCATCTCCGTGTCGACGCCTCCCGGCAGCAGCGCGTTGGCGCGGATGCCGCGCGCACCGTATTCTGCGGCGATCACCTGGACCAAGCCGATCAGCCCGGCCTTGCTCGCGGCGTAGGCCCCCATCCCCGGAAAGCCGGCGGTATGGCCGACAAAGGTGGACGTGAAGATGAGAGAGCCGCCGCCCCGTTCCAGCATCGCAGGGATCTGATGCCGCGCGGCTAGAAAGGCGCTGGTCAGATTGGTGTCCAACACAAAGCGCCAGGTTTCGGTCGTGATTTCGTGGACCGGCGCGGCGTCTCCCATGGCGCCGACATTGTTGAAGGCGATGTCCAGCCCGCCGAAGCGCCGGACCGCCGCATCCACCGCCTGCCGCGCGGTGGACTCCTCGCGCGCGTCGCCGGCCACGATGGCGATCTCTCCGCCCTCCCGCCGGACGGACGCCGCCAGCAGCTCCAGCTCATGCGCCCGCCGCGCCACCGCTACCACCCGCGCGCCCTCGCGCGCGAACAGGCAGGCCGCCTCATAACCGATGCCGGCGCTGGCGCCGGTGACGATGGCCACTTTTCCATCTAGCTGTCCCATATTCCCTACACCTTGGCTCAAGAAAACAGGCAGAGTCTGGAACAGCGCGGCGTGGGCGGCGACCCGATTCTTGCCAATCCGCCCGGCTCTCCGGCGCGCGAGTGTTGCGTATTCCGCTCCGCAAAAACCACTACGAACGCATAAACCAATTGCATCGAAAAACAACTAGTCTAAATTACTAACCACCACCTGCAAGGGGAGCGCTTTCGCCCCCTGTTCCTGACCGCATCGGCGCCTGCAGACGCCGGGCGCATCATAAACGGGCGGCCAACCCAAGCCCCCGTCCATGCCGTGATGGGCTGACGCGTTCCTTTGCGCGCCGACTTCATAGGGGATGTCTCCATCCATCTCTTGAGCGCGAAAGGACAGTCATGTCAGCTCATATCCTGATACGGGACGGTGCGCCGCACTGGTGGCTCAGCACCGACGTCTGGGCCGTGCCCGGCAACGATCCCAACGGCGCGCCCGGCGCGCCGGTTTCCGGCCAGAAAGCCTATGTCTGGGCCCATGTCGACAATATCGGCGACGCTGACGCGCAGAACGTCCGCATCGATTTCTACTGGGCCAACCCGGCCGGGCAAATGACGGCAGGCGCGGTCAATTTCATCGGCTCCGGCTACGCCGATCTGCCGGCTGACCCGAAAGAGGCGATGGGCCAGGACGTGCTGTGCCTGGTGCCCTGGCAGGTGCAGATCGTCAACGACGGCCACGAATGCCTGCTGGCGGCCGCCCATGGCCCGAACGACAGCAATCCGATTCCTGACCCGTTGCCGGCCTCCTACAGCTTCGACCCGCCGGCCCACGACCAGATCGCCCAGCGCAATCTGACCGTGCTGGACGCCAGCAAGATGGCGCCCATGCTGCGCATCGCCGTCAATGGCCTGCCGCGGCAGGACAAGCGGGTGAGGCTGACCGCCGAGTTCGGCGGAGAGCTGGACGAGCGCCAGCTGCAGCGCCTGGGGCTCGCCCGGCTGCAACTGCGGCCCGCGCCCAAGCCTGAGGTGCAGGTCCGGCTGAGCCTGGAGCCGCGCTGCGGCGGCCAGAGCGACGGCGAGAAAGCGCCCAGCCTGGCCGTCAGCGTGCCGCGCGGCGCGACGGTGCCGGTCTATCTGGACATCCAGGCCGGCCAGCTGCATCCCGACCATTACCAGCTGCTGCACATCGTCGAGCACGACGATGCCGGCAAGCCGCTGGGCGGCGTCAGCTATGTGGTCATACCGCAAGGCAAGGAGAACACACTATGAACACGCCGCTTCAGGTGCTGACGCGCCCATTCGCGATCGAACCGGTGAGCAGCATCATGCTGCCGGACGGAATCTTCGACAACGCGATCTACCAGCTGCGCATCGCCGCGCACTTCACCAATACCTCGGCCAGCCCGCTAAGCAACGTCACCATCTACCTGGAAAGCGTCGGTGATCCCGGCATCGTGCCGGTGGCGCACACCTACTCCTTCCCGACCATCCCCGCCGGCGGCACCGTGCTGCTCGGCTGGGACGCGGACTTCCAGCACGCCACGCCCGGCAAGCCGCTGGTCAGCTTCGTCGCCCGCGCAGACGGCTTCGCCGCCCAACGATCCATCCAGCAGATATTCGTGTCGCAAACCCGCTTCGACAGCGCCAGCAACACCTATACCTGCACGGTGGAGGAAGGCACCCTGACCATCTCCAACATACAGGGCCACTCGCCAGGCAAGGGCTGGGGCGAGCCGACGGACAACGGCAAGGAGTGCCGCTGCCCGCCTCAATTCGGCCCAATGGTGCCCACCGGGCTGACCATGGCCTGGCAACCGAACCCGGCCTACGCCGGCACCCATGCCGAGCTGCCGTTCTCCGACCCCTGGTGGAAGGTGCTGGCCATCATCGTGGCCGTGATCGCGGCGCTGGTGGCCGGGATCGCCGCCGCGGCCGGAGCGGGCAAGGCCAATTTCAGCGTCGGCGGCTCGGTAGAGGAGACCGACCCCAGCGTCAAATGCTGCTCGCTGAAGGGCGCGGCATCGGGCAAAACCGAATTCACCGTCGCCGGCGTGGCTTCGGCCATCGCCTCGGGCGCGATCGCGGTGGCGTGCTCGGACGAGGCCGATCCATTCTGGCGCGGCCAGGCGGCCACCCCGCCCGCGGCCGGCGAGACCACGGTTGCCGAACGGGTGGTGGCCAAGTGGAAAATGCTGGAGGCGCCGGTGGCGGGCAAAGCGTACAAAACCGATGTGTCCTGGACCTACGAACGCTTCACCACCGGCAAGACCTATCACTACGCGGTGACGGAAACCCAGGTCAACGTACACGCCGCCGGGCCGGTGAAAGTCGAGACACCCGACGTGGTCAACGCCTTCAACCCCCTGTGGGTGCGCGCCGCCTTCCAGCGCCTGGACGGCACGCTGTTCAAGGGCAGCGACCTGTACTCCTTCGCCCTGTTCGAAGCGCCGCAGGGACTGTATTTCGTCACCCCGCTGACCGATGACGGCCTGGGCTTCGACCCGGGGGCGAACGACGGCACCTATGCCGGCAGCCTGGACCTGAAGCGCGCCTACCGGCTGCTGCTGCAACAGCATCAGGACGTGCGCGGCGTCTGGCGGGTGTTCGTGTTCGCCCAGGATGTGAATCTGACCAAGCCGGGCACGCCGCCGCAGATCGCGGCGCAGCACATCGGCGGCTTCTTCGTGTCCAGCGCGATCGAGATCACCTTCGACGACAGCCTGCCCTGCCCGCTCAAGGCCCAGTCGACCATCACCGTGGTCTAACCCTGCTCGGCTAGCCGCAAACCTGCGGACTGCATGAAAAACCGCCGCATGCCGCGGCGGTTTTCTTGTGCGCGCCGCTCAGACTAGACCGGCTGCCACAGGGTAATGGCCGCGTCCGGCGTCCAGCCGGAATTGGATACGTGGGCCTGCAGGCAGCGGTAACGCTTCCCCTGGTAGCTGGCGCCGTCTCCCACCCGATACTGGACGCCGTTCTGCCATTCCGGATAGTCCGGCTCGCCATCGCCGTCAGTGCGCACCCTCACGCCGTTGCCGGGCAGGGACTCCCGGCCCGCGTCGTCCAATGCGGTGGCGTGGTACAGGTATTCGCTGCCGGGGCGCAGGCCGACGTCGCGGAAGTCAGCGGTAGTGGTCAAACCGGCTTGCAATCCGTCGCGGTACACCCGGTACTCCACGATGGGAAAATCGCCGCCGACCGGCGCGTCCCAAGCCAAGGAAACAAAGTCCCGGCCACGCTCGACGGCGCGCAGATTGCCCGGCGCGGGCGGACGGCCGCCCTCTCCCCCCTCCAGCAACGGCGCGTAATCTCGGATGAAGCTCCAGTCGTAGCCGCGCCCCACCACATCGCGGCCGGCGTCCCAGTTCGCCGACCAAGTCATCAGGCCGCGGATGGGGTTTCCCGCCTCCTCCAGCCGGCGGAAGGCGTTGAACACCGCGTCCGGATCACGGACGAAGCCGGTGGCGGCGGCATCGGCATTGGCCGGCAGGCCGATAGCGAGCTTATCGGCCGGAATCCGCAGATAGCCGCGCGTGCCGTGGATCAGACTGTCGGTCAGGTAATAGAGGAAGTCCTCTTTCCTGGCTTCGTCATCCTGCGATAGCCAGGCGTTCAGCTCGTCCACCCATACGCCGTCGCCACCCTGGTTGTAGTACTGCGGCGCGATGAAGTCGTAATAGCCGTCCAGCGCCGCAATATAGACCGCGTAGTGTCCATCCGGCTTCAGGTAAGGGAATTCCGGCGCCATGCTGATGATGAAATGCCGGCCTTGCGCCAGGTAGTAGTCCTTCACCATCTTCAGCGCGGCCGGAATCACCGTCTGGTTGTCGCCCGCCGTGATCGCGCTCTGCTCCAGGTCGATGTCCAGACCATCGAAGCCGTACAGCTCCGCCAGGCGGACGATCTCGCCGGCCAGCGCGTCCTCCTGGCCGGCCTTGAGTTCGATGTGGGCATCGGCCCCTCCCAAGGAAACCAGCACCGCGCGGCCCTGCCGGTTCAACGTCTCCACCTGGGCGCGGAAAGCCTCGTCGCTCAGTTTCCAGGGCTTGAAGGTGGGGATGCCGGCGCCTTTCATGAAGGCCACCGCCACCACGGCATAGTCCTCCGGCACGTCAGTCAGCGCGATATCGGCCGACGTGCCGCGCTGATAACCGTTGCCGGCGGAAGATGGCCAGTTGTGCCAGAAGCCCATGATGAAACGGTCGGGGAGCGGCGGCATGGCCGCGGTGTCGGCGGTCAACGCGCCGCGGTCCGGTTTGGCGAATGGGTTCATGCATACCCCTTGCTGAAGATGGATGAACGGCCCCGACGCTAGCGCCGATGCCCCGGCCATGGTAGGCCGCCCCTACCCTCAGGGCTGCTGGCCCTTCAGCCAGCCTTAGCCGGTGGCCGGCAACACCAGCCAGCTGTCGACGATGCGGCCGCCCTCGTACACGGCGATATCGCCGAACTGCTGCAGCACCGCCTCGCTCTGGCGCGGGCGGAAGAACACGGTGTCGTCGACCGCCAGCGCCTGCATGCCGGAGCCGACCAGCAACTGCTGGTTCGACGAATGGCCGTACAGCCCGCTGCTCGCCAACCCCGAGGGCGATGCTGGATCAGCCTGCCAGTTGCCGCCATAGATGAAATAGCCGCGCCGCGCATTGGCGTCCCAGCCGCCCGCCAGCCTACCCAGCCACTCCACGCCGTAAGGCAGTTCGAAACGCGGCAATGCCTTCAGCACCGGCGTGGCGATGAAACAGGCTGGCAGCAGATCGTCCAACGCAGGCAGGTCGAAATCGGAAGGCTTGACCATTGCCGAGCCCACCGCCACCTCGTTTTCCGGGCCGTCGCCGGGATAGAGCCGGTAAGTGGGCGAGCCGGCGGCGTTGAAGCACGGCTCGGCGGCTTGCCCCGCCGGATGCGCCCGCACTGCGGCAGCGAAAGCGGCATAGGTTTCGCGCGCGTGGCGCAAGGCCTGGCTCCGCAGCCCCGGCAGATCGGGGATCTTGGCCACGTGCGCGTCGTAGCCCATCAGGCCGGCCCATCGCAGCCGCGGCTCTTCGGCCACCATGTCCAGCATCCGCCGCAGCGTGGCGATGTCGGCGATGCCGCCGCGATGCAGGCCGACGTCGATCTCGAAGTTGAGCCTCATATGAAGATTCTGCCCGCGCGCCAACTCGCGGTACTGCGCCAGCCGCTCCGGCGTATCCGCCAGCCATTGCAGCTGCCGTTCCGGCCGAAAATCCGCGTCGGAAAACTGGCGGTAAAACGCCAGCGCGGCGGCGGCCGGCAATGGCTTGCCCAGCAGAATGTCGCGCTCACCCTTCGCCATCGCCTCCAGTTGCGGCAGGCTGAACAGCATCTGCCGCCGGGTGCCGGCCAGCGCCGCCGCCTCGGCCAGCAAGGCCGGGCACGGCAGCGACTTCACCACCACCCTGAGCGCCATCTTGCCGGCCAGATGACCCGTGACGCGCCGAATGTTGGCGCGCAGGCGCTCGCGGTCCAACACCAGCGTCGGCGCGGCGATGCCGGCCTGCCGCAGCGCCGCCTGCAATTGGCGGAAATAAGCGTCGTGCGGCGCGCCGCGCGCGGAGGGGCGCGCCAGCCAGACTGCCGCCGCGCCCGCGCCCAAAGCCGCCAGCAAGCGGCGCCGGCCGCGCGACGGCCCGCTCATGCGGCCACGCCGAACACGCGGCGCAGGTAGGAGTTGAGCAGCACGCCTTTTGGGTCCAGCTCCCGCCTCAGCTTCAGAAAGTCGTTCCAGCGCGGGTAAAGCGCAGCCAGTTCGGCCGCGCCGTACGGATGCAGCTTGCCCCAGTGCGGCCGCCCCTCGTATTTGCGGAAAACCGGCGCCAGCTCGGTCAGCAGGTAATCATGCGGCTCGCCGGCGGCGGCATGGACGGCGATCGAGCAGGAGTCGCGGCGGTAGAAAGGGCTGAGCCAGGCGTCGTCAGCCTTGACGAAGCGGAACTCCAGCGGGAAGAACACATCGTTGCGCCGCTCCAGCCGTTCGATCACCTCGCGCACGCAGGCGATGCCGGCCTCGCGCGGCACATGCCACTCGCTCTCGTTGAAGCGGGTGGGCCGCACGGTGGACAGCAGCCGCCAGGACTTGTCGAAGGCCTGCTCGCTCAGATTGGGATCGATCAGTTTCTGCGCGGTCCAGCGCCGCAGCGCCGGCATGCCTCCCAGCCAATCGCGCAGCCGGCGCAGCTCCAGCAGCATGTCCTCGTCGCCGGACTCCGGCCGCGACGCGGGTCCCGGCGGGCGGATGTCGTGGGTGATCGCCGCGGCGTAGCCGGTGAACGGCAGATAGTAGAACTCGAAATGCCGGTGCCGGCGCGCCAGCTCCGGCGCGACGTCCAGCATCTGCCCCGCCGGCAGCAGCCACAGCTTGCGCTGCAAGTAATAAGCAGGCAGCGTCGCCACGGTGGCGCGGGCGATCACGCCCAGGCTGCCCAGCGACACCCTCGCCGCCTGCAGCAGATCGTCGTCGCGGCCCTTGCCGCAATCCAGCGTCTCGCCGGACGGCGTCAGCAGCCGCAGCGCGCGAGCGTCGGCGTGCAGGGCCGGCAGGCCGGCGCCGGTGCCGTGGGTGGCGGTGCTGATCGCGCCGGCGAAAGACTGGACATCGACGTCCGGCTGGTTGCGCAGCGCCATGCCCTGCGCGTCGAGCAAGCGCGCCAGCAGGCCGATGCGGGTGCCGGCCTGCAAGGTGGCTTCGCCGGCCCCCGCGTCATGCGATAGCAGGCCGGACATCCGGTCCAGCGACACGATCTTGCCGGGCGTGGGCACCAGCGGGGAGAAGGAATGGCCGGCGCCGACGCAGCGCAGCGGCGTGCCAGACTGGGCCGCCTCGCGCAGCAGCCGCGCCAGTTCGGCCTCGTCGCCGGGCGTGGCCAGCGCCTGCGCGGCGCAGCTCTGCAGGCCGCTCCAGTTGCGCCAGCGATAACCGCCGGCGGGCGCGGCGGCCCGCGGTCCGGCCGCTTGAGCGGCCCAGGCGCCCAGCAACGCGCCGCCGCCCAGTTGCAGCAAGGCCCGACGATTCAGCGCCGGCCTCATCGCGCGCCCCCTTGCCCGCCGCCGGACATGAAGGCGATCAGCCGGGTGAACTCCTGGTCGCTGCAATCATTGCAATAACCTCGCGCCGGCATCGCGTTCAGGCCGTCGCGGACATGGGTCAGCAACAGCGGCATGCCCTTCTCCAGCCTGGCCTCCCAGGCCGGCGCGAAACCGGCCAGCGGCGCCTGGCTGGCCTGGTTGCCATGGCAGATCAGACAGGAGCGCTCGTACTTGCGCGCCAACTGCGCATCCATCGGCCGCAAGGTTTCCGCCCGCTGCAAATCGGCCGCCTGCGGCTTGATTTCCCCCCGCCCGCAACCGGCCAAAACCACCAGCCCGGCCAAGGCCATGCCGCGCCAATGCCGGCCCGCCATCGTCTTCCTGCCTGCCTCCATGCCGTCTCCTCGGATATCGGGATGTTGCGATGGCGCGCCCGCGGCGCCTCAAGCGCAAGCGGCCGGACAAGCCGGCCGCTTGATGACAATGGCTTCAATATACCTTCAGCGCGCCGTTAATGTCATTTTCATTTCCCGTCTTTTCTCCCTTCAGGAACCGCCGCCGCTCGGCTGGCGCGCCGCGGCGGCCGCAGGCCGCGGCTGTACACATTGTTACGGTTATGAACAGATACAAATCGCAATCAGTGGCTATCTTTCCTTTGCGATTGCGAAACAAACCGACGCCATAGTGCAAGCATGCGCAATACGCGTCCGTAACGTAAAAGGAAGACTTGCCATGAAACACGTGATGACCGCGGCGGTGCTGATCGCCGCCTCCCTGACCAGCCTGCCCAGCCAGGCGGGGGTCTCCATCAGCGTCGGCGAACCCGGCTTCTACGGCCAGATCGACATCGGCGGCTACCCGCCGCCCCAACTAATCAGCCCGCAACCGATAATCGTGCAGCCGGTGCCGGTGGCCGCGCCGCCGATCTACCTGCGCGTGCCGCCGGGCCACATGAAGCATTGGGACCGGTACTGCCGGCAGTACGGCGCCTGTGGTCGCCGGGTCTATTTCGTCCGCGACGACTGGTACAACCGCGTCTATGTGCCGCACTACCGCGAATACCATCATGACAACGGCCGCCACGAGGGATGGAAACGCGACCACCGCGACGACCGCCGCGACGAATGGCACGGCGACCATCGCGACCATTGATCCTCGCGCTCACTGGCCGGCGCTCAGTCCGGCCAGCGCCGTCCCGCCGGCCAGCCTGGCCGCCAACGCGTCTGCCGGCATCGGCCGGCTCAGCCAGTAGCCTTGCAGCACATCGCAGCCCAGCTCCGCCAGCCGCTGGGCCTGCGGCTCCGTCTCCACGCCTTCCGCCACTGTTTCCAGCCCCATCGCGTGGGCCAGGGAAATGATCATCTCCACCAGCGTCATCGCCTCCTCTTCCTCCAGCATGCGGCTGACAAAAGAACGGTCTATCTTCAGCGTCTGCACTGGCAGCCTGGCTAGATAAGCCAACGAAGAATGCCCGGTGCCGAAATCGTCCAGCGCGACGGAAACCCCCAACTCCCTCACCTGGCGCAGCGTGGCGATGCTGCTGTCGATGTCGGACATGATCTGGCTTTCGGTGATCTCGATATCGATTCCCGCCTCCAGCGGATGCATGGCCAGCACCGCCGCCAACGACTGGATGAAGTCCGCCCGCCGCAGTTGAAGCGGCGACACATTAACCGCGACCCTGGGCGCCGGCAACCCTGACGAGCGCCAGGCGTGATAGTCACGCGCGGCCTGCCGCAGCACCCAGTTGCCCACCTCGACGATCAGGCCGAGCTCCTCCAGCATCGGCACGAACTGGGCGGGGGAGATCATGCCCTGGCCCGGGCAATGCCAGCGCAGCAAGGCCTCCACACCCATGATCTGATGCCCTGACGCCGTGAATTTAGGCTGGTAATGAAGCTCGAACTGCTCCTGCTCCAAGGCCTGGCGCAAGCGGTTCCCCAACTCCAGCGCCGCCGCGGCCCGATCCGTCATTTCCTGCCGGTAGAACAGAAAGCTCTCGCTGCCCGCCTTCGCGCGCTTCAAGGCCGACTCCGCATGCTCCAGCAGCCCCATCGCGGCGGCGCCGTCGTCCGGATACATGGCGACGCCGAATTTGGCCGACAGGCGCAGTTCCTTATCGTCCAGACTGATCGCGGAATCCAGGCATTCGCGCCGCATCTGCTCCATGCCCAACACGGCCTCGTCCTCGCCGGCGGCCTGCGGCAACACCAGCGCGAACTGGTCCGGACCTATCCTCGCCAGCAGCGAGGGATCTTCCGTATGCGATAGCAATCGCTGCGTCAGCAGCTTCAGCGCCTTGTCCCCCTTGTCCCGGCCGAACACATCGTTGATGGATTTGAAGCTCTCAATGTCGAAAACCACGACCGCGAACCGCCGCGCCTCCTGCGCGGCGTCAGCCATCCGCTGAGCCAGACGCTCGCCCAGCAGGCTGCGGTTGGCCAAACCGGTCAGGCTGTCGTAATAAGCCAGGTAATCGAGGCGCTGTTCCTGCCGGATATGGTCCAGCGCATAGCCGATATCGCTGGCGAGCTCGCGCAACAGCGCCATCTCCTGACGATCGAAAGCGCCGACTTCGCAGGAGAACAGGGCCAGCACCGCAATCGCGCCCCCCTCCTCCACGATGGGCAGGCTGGCGATGGAACGCACGCCAATGCCGAGCAAGGACGGCGCCAGCTCCGTCATCGACGGATCGTTCTGCACATCGTTGCACACCACGATTTCCTTCATGCGCACGGCCCGACAGGCCGGGCGGTCGCGATGCGGCGAGTCCTCCTTCGCGCTCAGGCGGATTTGCCGAAGATAATTGCTGTCCTCGCCGCGGAAGGCGACCACCGCGCCGTTCTGCGTTTCCGGATCGATCACGCCCGCCCAGGCCATTTTGTAAGTTCCGACCTCCATCGCGATCCGGCAGATGCCATCGAACAATTCCTCCATCTTATGACAGCGGACAACCAGCGCATTGACACGGCTCTGCACCTCGTGCACCCGCGCCAGGCGCGCCACCCGCTGCCGCAACAGGGACTGCTGCAGGCAAACCGCCAAATGGCGGGCGTATGCCTGCGCCACTTCCCGCTGAACGTCGCCGAAAGCCCCTGTCATGTCGGACCCCAGGTTCAGCATGCCCAACAATCGCCCCTCCGCTGTCAGCGGGATGCGGACATAGGAACGCATGCCCTGCCGATACAAACGCTCCAGCGTCGGCGAGCGCCACGGCAGGGCGCCCAGATCCGTCTCCAGGCAGACCTCTCCCCTCTTCATGCACACCAGATCATTCATGCCGTAGCTGGCCAGGGTCAATTGCCGGCCGGGATCATAATGTGAGCCTGCCGCGCGCTCCACAGCCAGCACCCTGGCGCATTCCGCCTCCCAGTCGATCAGCATCGCCGTCGCCCCCCAGAACGGCACCAGTTGCCGCAGATTGCGCAAGCCTATCTGCGCAATCTGCTCGGCGCCGGCGTCTTCCAGGATGGCGCGGCTCAAATCATTCAGCGCCTCCAACTGCCGCATATGCCGCAAAATTTCAACCTGGCCCCGCTCGCGTTCGGAAATATCGCGCAGGATCGCCGTATAACCGCGCTGCCCATCGATGTCCTGCGAAGAGATGGACGCTTCCAGATCGAACAGCGTCCCATCCGCGCGCGCGCCCTGCACTTTGCCGAGCTGTCCCATGCGCCGGGGACTGGCGCTGCCGTCGCCGAAGCGCTGCATCAGCCGGCCATGCTCCGCGCGCATCGCGGTTGGCAGCAGCGCGTCCAGAGGCTGGCCCAGCATGGCCTGCTCTGGCTGGCCGAACATCTGCTCCGCCGCCGCGTTGAACGTCACGATGCGCAGCCTGCTATCCAGCATCACGATGCCATCCATCGCCGACCGCACCATGCCCGCCAGCCGCGCCTCGCTTTCCCTCAACGCCGTCTGGGCGCGGTGCCGCTCCGTCACATCCAGCGCCACGCCGTGCACGTGGGCTTCGCCGCCGAAATGGATCAGGCGGAACGACAGCAGCACCTGCGCAGCCGTGCCATCGCCGCGCAGCAGGGCCACCGGAGCGCCTCTCACCTCGCCCTCGCTTCGCAGCGCCTCGATCAGCTCGCGCCGGTTCCCGGCATCTTGCCAAATGCCCAGATCAAGCGTCGTGCGGCCCAATACCTGTTCCCGCTCAAGCTGCAGCAAATCCAGGAAGGCCTGATTCACTTCCTCCAGCGCGCCGTCCGCCATCCTCGAAATCGCCATCGCCACCGGACTGTCGGCGAACAGCGCGCGGAAACGCTCGTCGCTGTGCCGCAAGGCCTCCAGCGCCGCTTGCCGCCGCTCCAATGCCATGGCCAGCCTGGCGCGGGCGCGCAACTGCACCTCGCTCATCACGCTGAATAACACGCCGATCAGCACCAGCAGGCTGAGCGACAGCAATTGCGAAGCTGGGTCGGCCGGCACGCCGGAAAAAGAGGAAAGCGACAAAGCCGCGACAATGGAGGAAATCAAGACGATGGACAACAGTCCCGGCCCCAGCCCCCCAAGCAAGGCGCTCAAGCCGATCGGAATCAGAAACAGCAACATCAGGTGATGCTGGGATTTCAATTGAAACCGCAAATCCAACACCAACAGAGAGCCGCAAGCCGCAAAAAGATAGGCCAGCAACTGGCCATACCTGGGTTGCAGCAGCACGCAGTCGTCGTTCAGCTGATCCAGGCACAACTTCAACAATACAGCACAAGCCAGAATGAACGCCGCGTCCCATCCGGCGACCAGCCAGGCATACGTCCGCGGATTCGCCAGATGTATCAACGACACATCCGGCACGGCCATCGCCGCCATCACGGCCAACAGATACAGCAGCACCAGCCAGCCCATATCCCGTCGGGCCAGCGCCAGCAGGCCGCGCCCCAAACGCCCGAATTTGTGCAAGCCAGCCAGCCGTTCCACCCCCATCCCGCTCAGCAACAGATATAAAAAAGCTGAAGAGACGAAAGCAAACAAACCATCCCATCCCATGCCGCCGATGGGGTTGCCCGACGAGCCCCATTGCCCCATCAACAAATCCGGCACGATGATCCACACCGATGCGATCAACGCGTACGCCGTCACGATGATCCAATGCAAATTCCGCCTATTTGCCTCCATGCGCCCCCCGCGGAGAACTCCTCCACAACTCGATGCGGATTTTGTCTTTCCCTATGTTTCTTCAGTATGGCCGGCGATCGCGGCATGTCGAGCCGATCTTGGCCAGCCATGCCGGCCGCCAAGCAAAAAGCCCGCTTGCGGGCGGGCTTTCGGGAGCGGACACGTTTGGCTTCAGCTCTGGGGCAGCAGGCTGTCCTTGTGCAGCAGCTTGGCGAAGTCGTCGGCCGGCAGCGGCTTGGCGATCAAATAGCCCTGGACGAAGTCGCAGCCCTCCTGCTCCAGGAACTGCCATTGCTCCATCGTCTCCACGCCTTCGGCCACCACCTGCATATTGAGGTTTTTGGCCATGTTGATGATGGCGCGGGCGATGGCGCTGTCGTCGGCGTCATGCGGGATGTCGCGGACGAAGGAGCGGTCGATCTTCAGCTTGTCGGCCTTGAAGCGCTTGAGATAGGACAGGCTGGAATAGCCGGTGCCGAAGTCGTCGATCGACAGCCTGAGGCCCATGTTCTTCATATTGTCTATGGTCTGGATCGTGGCCTGGGCATCTTCCATGATGATGCTCTCGGTCACCTCGATGTCCAGCGCGTGGCCGGGCAGGCCGCTGGACTCCAGCGCGTGCTTCACCTGCAAAGCGAGATCCGGCTGGCGGAACTGCAGCGCCGACAGGTTGATCGCCAGCGTCAGCTCCGGCAGGCCTTCCTGGCGCCAAGCCACCAGCTGGCGCGTCGCCTCGCTGATCACCCAGTTGCCGATCTGCACGATGAAGCCGCGCTCCTCGGCCACCTGGATGAAGCGCACCGGCCCCAGCAGGCCCAGCGACGGATGGTTCCAGCGTATCAGCGCCTCGGCGCCGACGATGCGGCCGCTTTCCATCTCCACCTGCGGCTGGTAGTGCAGCACGAACTCGTCGCGCTCCAGCGCGAAGCGCAGCTGGCTCTCGATGGCCAGGATTTCGCGGGCGCGGGCGTTGAGGTCGGCGGTGTAGAACTTGTAGCTGTTGCGGCCCGACGATTTGGCGTGGTACATCGCCGCGTCGGCGTTGCGGACCAGGGTCTCGTAGTCGCGGCCGTCGTCCGGGTAGACGCTGATGCCGATGGACGGGGTGATGGTCAGCACGTGGTTGTGCAGCTCGATCGGGTTGGCGAACACGTCGCGCACCCGTTCCGCCGCCAGCGCGGCCTCGCCCGGGTCGGAAATCACCGGCAGCAGGATGATGAACTCGTCGCCGCCCTGGCGCGCCAGCATCTCGCCCGGCGCCAGCGCCGAGCGGATACGGTCGGCGGCCACCTGCAGCAAGGTGTCGCCGGCGGAGTGGCCCAGCGACTCGTTGACGGTCTTGAAGCGGTCCAGGTCCAGCAGCAGCAGCGCCAGCCGCTGGTTGTCGCGCACGACGTTGTGAATGGCCAGCTCGACGCGATCCTGCATGTGGATGCGGTTGGGCAAGCTGGTGAGCACGTCGAAATGGGCCAGGAACTGGATGCGCTCGTCGGCGGCCTTGCGCTCGGTCAGGTCGCTGAAGATCGCCACATAATGGGTGATCTCGCCCAGGCTGTTGCGCACGGCGTTGATCGCCAGCCATTCCGGATACACCTCGCCGTTCTTGCGGCGGTTCCACAGTTCGCCCTGCCAGGAGCCCTGCTCGGAGATGGACTGCCACATCTGCTCGTAGAACGGCTCGTCGTGGCGGCCGGACGACAGGATGCTGGTCTTCTGCCCCAGCACCTCGTGCTGGGTGTAGCCGGTGATTTCGGTGAACGCGCGGTTGACGCTGCGGATGCGGCGGTCGGCGTCGGTGATCATGATGCCCTCGACGGTGTTCTCGAACACCTTGGCCGCCAGTTGCACCCGCTCTTCGGCCGCGCGCTTCTCGGAGATGTCGCGCACCATCCGCCACACCGCGTTGATGCGGCCGAAGGCGTCGCGCATCGCCACCGTCTTGACGCTGACCGGCACCTGGTTGTCGAAGCGGTTCAGATACGTGGCTTCGAACTCGTCGCAATAGCCGAATCGCAGCACCTTGTTGTCGAGGTTGAAACGCTCCAGCGCCTCGCTCTCCTCGGCCACCAGGCTCCAGAAATTCTGTTGCTTCAACTGGTCCAGGCTGTAGCACATCAGGTTGAGGAAGGCCGGGTTGGCGTCTATCACCTGGCCGTCCAGCGAGCTGATGACGATGCCGTCCAGATTGGACCAGAACAGCTCGCGGTACTTGTTTTCCGAGCGGCGCAGCGCGTCCTCCACCTCGCGGCGGCGGGCGATGTCGGCCTCAAGCGCCAGCGTCTTGGCCCTGAGCTCGTCCACCAGGCGCTTCAGCTCGGAACGGGTCCACTCCAGGTGGGTGCCGAGGCGGCCCAGCTCGTCGCGGCGCGACCACTCGAACGGCGAATCCAGCTTCAGCTCGGCCAGCAGCCGCGCCTGCTCGGTCAGCAGCCGCATCGGGCTGAGGAAGCGCGAATGCAGGATGCTCATGATCAGCATGATGGACAGCACCAATTGCGCCGCCAGGATCATCAGGATGTTCTTCACCTGGTTGCTGAGCGCGATAGCCAGGTTTTCGTTGTCGAACTCCATCGTCACCTGGCCGATGGCCTCGCCGCGGTAAATCACCGGCTTTTCGACGTAGGACACGCTGCCGATGCGGCGCTCGCTGCGCACCGCTGACAGGAATACCTGATTGGACTGGGTGTCGGTGACGCGGATGGAAATCACGCGCGGATCTTCCATCACCGATGCGATCAAGGGATTGCCGGCCTGCCGGCTGAGATTCCACAACGGCTCCTGCATGCCCAGCGCGACGATATCCAATAGACGCCGCTGGTCGGTTTCCAGCTGCGTGGTCAGGTTATCCTTCTGAATATTGAAGCTGAGATAGCTGATGATGGAGGCGGGAATCAACAAGCCGAGTATTACGGCGATGAGAAACACATCCCTCAGATTCAGGCCAGTGCTGGCAGTGGATTTTTCGTCTGCTTGTTGAGCCATGTCGCGCTAGTCTTTGGTTCGCCGCGGGTCGCGGAAGATCGAATGCCTGAGTCCCATAATTCACAAGTGCAATCAGCAGTATACACCGGAGGCCGTCGGCTTTTCGCCGGAATATTCACCAGTCATCCGCCCTTATCATTTTCAAGCATATCTACAGCACAAATAGGCCAAATATAAAGAGGCCGCAGCAGCTCATTGCCTTGTCGCAATCGCAGGGCCTAAAATCGCACGACACTTTGCAACGGATCATCAGGATATCAGCCATGCCGCAGTCCCGTTATGAAAAGATTATCTCCGCCCGCTGGATCATCACCGTGGAAACTGACGGCGAAGTCCTGGAAAACCACGCCGTCGCCATCCGGGACGGCAAGATAGCCGCCATTATTCCAGCAGCCGACGCCGCCGGGCTAGAGGCCGACGAAAGGCTGGAGCTGCCCGACCACGTGCTGATGCCGGGTCTGATCAATCTGCACGGCCATTCGGCGATGTCGCTGCTGCGCGGCCTGGCCGACGACAAGGTGCTGATGGACTGGCTGACCAATTACATCTGGCCCACCGAAGGCAAGCACGTCCACGACGATTTCGTGTTCGACGGCTCGCTGCTGGCGATGGGCGAAATGATCCGCGGCGGCACCACCACCATCAACGACATGTACTTCTACAACGCCGCCGTCGCGCGCGCGGGCCTGGCTTCCGGCATGCGCACCTTCGTCGGCTGTTCGATTCTGGAATTCCCGACCAATTACGCCAGCAACGCCGACGATTACATCGCCAAGGGCATGGCCGAGCGCAGCCAGTTCCTGGGCGAGGATCTGCTCACCTTCACGCTGGCGCCGCACGCGCCCTACACCGTATCGGACGACACCTTCCGCAAGGTCGTGACGCTGGCCGAGCAGGAGGACATGCTGATCCACTGCCACATCCACGAAACCGCCGAGGAAGTGAGCAACAGCGTCAAGGAGCACGGCCAACGCCCGCTGGCCCGCCTGCAGCAGCTGGGACTGCTGTCGCCGCGGCTGATCGCCGCGCACATGGTGCACTTGAACGACGCCGAGATCGAGCTGGCAGCCAAGCACGGCATCTCCACCGCCCACAACCCGGCCTCCAACATGAAGCTGGCCTCCGGCATCTCGCCGGTGAGCAAGCTGTTGGCCGCCGGCGTATCGGTGGGCATCGGCACCGACGGCGCCGCGTCCAACAACAAGCTGGACATGCTGGCCGAGACCCGCCTGGCCGCGCTGCTGGCCAAGGTGGGCACGCTGGACCCCACCTCGGTGCCGGCCGCCGCCGCCATCCGCATGGCCACGCTGAACGGCGCGCGCGCGCTGGGCATCGCCGACAAGGTAGGCTCGGTCAAGGTGGGCAAGCAGGCCGACCTGATCGCCATCAATTTCGCCGAGCTGGAAACCGCCCCGGCATTCGACCCGATCTCGCATGTGGTGTACGCTGCCGGTCGCGAGCAGGTCAGCCACGTCTGGGTCAAGGGCCGCGCGCTGATGCGCGAGCGCAAGCTGACCACCCTGGACGAGAGCGATCTGAAGGCCCGCGCCGGCGACTGGCGCAACCGCATCCTGGCAAAGTAAGAGCATGAGCAACGTAGACGAACACGAAATCGACAAATTCAGCCAGCTGGCGCACAAGTGGTGGGACAAGGACAGCGAATTCAAGCCGCTGCACGAGATCAACCCGCTGCGCCTGGACTTCATCGACCGCCACGCGTCCATCGCCGGCAAAAAGGTGCTGGACGTCGGCTGCGGCGGCGGCATCCTGGCCGAGAGCATGGCGCTGAGGGGCGCGCAGGTGACCGGCATCGACTTGGCGAAAAAATCGCTGAAGGTGGCGCAGCTGCATAGCCTGGAGTCCGGCGTGCCCATCGACTACCGCTGCGTGCCTGTGGAAGAGTTGGCGGCCGAGATGCCGGCCAGCTTCGACGTGGTCACCTGCATGGAAATGCTGGAGCATGTGCCGGACCCGGAAAGCGTGGTCCGCGCCTGTTCCACGCTGGTGAAGCCGGGCGGCTGGGTGTTCTTCTCCACGCTGAACCGCAACGCCAAGGCCTATCTGCTGGCCGTGGTCGGCGCCGAATACGTGCTCAACATGCTGCCGCGCGGCACCCACGAGTACGCGCGCTTCCTCAAGCCGTCCGAGCTGAGCCGCATGGCCCGCCACGCCGGCCTCGGCCTGCAGACGCTGAGCGGCATGGGCTACAACCCCATCACCCGCATTTACTCGCTGAACGACGATACCGACGTCAATTACCTGATGGCGACCCGCCGCTCCGCCTGAGCGCGGCGCATCCAACAAGGCCCGGCCCAGCCGGGCTTTTCTTTTTCCCGCACGCTTGTTTCCGCCGACTTGTGAAAAATGGCAGAAAACGCCCATGCCACAAGTCAACACAACAAGAAAACATGCGTTTTAATCATCTGGTTGATATCATAGCCGCCCTCAACGCCGACGCGCATAATGCGCGCAACCGGCGCGGCATGGCAGTGCCGCGCCACGCGCGCCCGGGCTGGATACAAACAGGCAGACAGACAGGATACTGCCGGACAATCCGGCAGGATGCCGTACAATATCAAGAGAACGAGAAAATCAATTTCCGGAGATGATGATTCATGACATTCAAGGCCAATGACCTCTTGACCGAGCAGATCGCCCAATACCTAGGCAAGCAGATAATCCAGGGCGAGATGAAGCCGGGCGAGCGGATCCAGGAGTTGCGCATCGCTTCCGAGCTGGAAGTGAGCCGCGGCTCGGTGCGCGAGGCCTTGCTGATTTTGCAGCGCCGCCATCTGGTGGACATCTTCCCGCGCCGCGGCGCGATGGTGTCCAGCATCAGCGCGCGCGACGTGCGCGACTTCTTCGACTTGTGGTTCCTGCTGCTGGACCGCGTGGTGCAGAACCTGGCCGCCGGCTGGCAGAACGACGACCTGGCGCGCTTCATCGAGCTGATGGCGCTGCTGGAGGAAGACAACCGCCGCGACGACCTGCAGGCCTTCTACGAGCACGGCATCGAATTCCTGTCGGCGCTTTACCGCCACGCCGACAACCGCTACCTGACCGACACGCTGATCGACATGCTGCCGCTGACCCAGCGCTGCCTGTACGCCATCCTGCGCGCCGGCAAGAGCCAGATGGACCGCACTCACCAATTCCTGGAAAGCCTGCTGAAAACGCTGATCGCGCGCGACACCGGCCGCCTGAAGCAGATGATCATCGAATTCGGCCGTGACTATAGCCAGCTCGCGCAAAGCGCGGCGGAGGCGCTGGAAGGCGGCGTCTGACATCCGCCCGATCGAATGAAAAAAGGCTGCCGACGGCAGCCTTTGCTTTGCGCGCCCCAGCCTCAGCGGCGGCGGTATTCGACAAAGGCGTAAGGCAGCCCGTCGGCGCTGACCGCGGCCTCGCGCGACGCCTCGCGCCAGTCGTCCGGGTCGAACACCGGGAAGTGGGCGTCGCCGTCGTAGTCGCGGGCGATTTCGGTCAGGCACAGCCGGTCGGCCAGTGCCAACGCCTGGCGGTACAGGTCGGCGCCGCCGATCAGGCAGGCCTCGTCCACCGCGCCGGCCAGCGCCAGCGCCTCCTCCAGAGAATGAGCGGTTTCCGCGCCGTCCGCCCTCCAGTCCGCCTGGCGGGTCACCACGATGTTGCGGCGACCCGGCAGCGGCCGGCCGATCGAATCCCACGTCTTGCGGCCCATGATCACCGGCTTGCCCAGCGTGGTCGCCTTGAAATGCTTCAGATCTTCCGGCAGGCGCCAGGGCAGCTGGTTGTCCACGCCTATGGTGCGGTTGGCGGCCATCGCCGCCACCAGCGTCAGCATCGGCTTCTGGCTCATACCGCCACCTGCGCCTTGATATGCGGATGCGGATCGTAGCCTTCCAGCGTGAAATCGTCGAACGTGAAAGCGAACAAGTCTTTCACTTCCGGATTCAGCTTCATCGTCGGCAGCGGACGCGGTTCGCGTGTTAATTGCAACTGGGCCTGCTCCAGATGATTGCTGTACAGGTGCGCGTCGCCCAGCGTATGGACGAAATCGCCGGGCTGCAGGCCGCACACCTGGGCCACCATCATCGTCAGCAGCGCGTAGCTGGCGATGTTGAACGGCACGCCGAGGAAGATGTCGGCCGAGCGCTGGTACAGCTGGCAGGACAGCTTGCCGTCGGCGACATAGAACTGGAACAGGCTGTGGCAAGGCGGCAGCGCCATCTGGTCCACCAGCGCCGGGTTCCACGCCGACACGATCAGCCGGCGCGAATCGGGGTTCTTTTTGATCATGTCCAGCAGTTGGCTGATCTGGTCGATATGGCGGCCGTCCGGCGCCGGCCAGCTGCGCCACTGGTAGCCGTAGACCGGGCCGAGATCGCCGTTCTCGTCGGCCCAATCGTCCCAGATCGACACGCCGTTTTCCTTCAGATAGCGGATATTGGTATCGCCGGACAGGAACCACAGCAGTTCGTGGATGATGGAGCGCAGATGGCATTTCTTGGTGGTGATCAGCGGAAAACCATCCGCCAGATCGAAGCGCATCTGGTAGCCGAACACCGAGCGGGTGCCGGTTCCGGTGCGGTCTGCCTTGTCGTGTCCATGTTCCAGCACATGGCGCATCAGGTCGAGGTACTGTTGCATGTGGGCGATTCCGTCAATAATCAGATTATTGTACCGCTAGCGGCGCTGCCGCGCGAGGCGCGGGGCTGGCCGAGACCGGCCGGCATACGCTACCATTCAGTTTAAAATCAAGACAAAAGCATTTATCTAAAGCGAGCCCATGGCAGAAGACTCAGACCTCGAACGCACCGAACCCGCGTCAGCCAAACGGCTGTCGATGGCCCGGGAAGATGGCAACATCCCCCGGTCGCGGGAGCTGTCGACCTTCGCCGTCACCATGACCGGCGTAGCGCTGCTGATGGCGATGGGCGGCCAGCTGGGCCATGCGCTCGGCGAAATCATGCGCCACCTGCTCACCTTCGACCAGGCCTCGGTGCAACACACCGAGCCCGCGCTGATCCGGTTCAAGGAAAGCCTGTTCCAGGCGCTGACCGCGCTGGCGCCGTTCTTCGTCGGACTGGCGCTGGCGGCGCTGTGCGCGCCGCTGCTGGTCGGCGGCTGGAACATGACCTTCAAGGCGCTGGAGCCCAATTTCGGCAAACTGAACCCCTTGCCGGGCATGAAGCGCATCGTCTCGCTGAACGCGGTCACCGAAGGCGTGAAGGCGATACTGAAAAGCCTGCTGATCGGCGGCATCGCCACCTGGTACATCTGGAAGGAGCGCGGCGAAATCATCGGCCTGCTGTCGATGCCGCTGGAGGCCGGCATCCTGAAAATGACCGATCTGATGATCCGCACCTTCTTCATCGTCACCTCCGCGCTGATCCTGCTGGTGGCGCTGGACGTGCCCTACCAGCTGTGGAGCTACTACAAGAAGCTCAGGATGACCAAGGAAGAGGTGAAGCAGGAATACAAGGAAGCGGAAGGCTCGCCGGAAGTGAAAGGCCGCATCCGCCAGATGCAGCGCGAAGCCGCTCGCAAGCGGATGATGCAAGAGGTGCCCAAGGCCAACGTGATCGTCACCAACCCGACCCACTTCGCGGTGGCGCTGAAATACGACGACACCATGCGCGCGCCGCAGGTGGTGGCCAAGGGTTCGCTGAAACTGGCGGAAAAGATCATCGACACCGGCAAGGACAGCCGCGTGCCCATCATGCGCTCGCCCCCCTTCGCCCGGGCGCTGTATTTCCACGGAGAACTGGGCCAGGACATCCCGGCCCAGCTGTACGCGGCGGCGGCCCAGGTGCTGGCCTACGTGTTCCAGCTGCAGCAGTACCAGTCGGTCGGCGGCGTGGCCCCGACCTTTCCGGATCAGCTGGACGTGCCCGACGAGCTTGACCCATACAGCAAACGTCCGCAAGATTCGGCGCCAGAAGAAAGCCGATAAGCCAGCATGGACTCCATCCTCCAGATATTGCGCAAAATGAAGATTGCCCAGCTCGCGGGGCCGCTGCTCATCATCCTGATCCTGACGATGATGATCCTGCCGCTGCCGCCGGTGCTGCTGGACATCTTCTTCACCTTCAACATCGCGGTGTCGGTGATCGTGCTGCTGGTCGGCATCAATGTGCGCAAGCCGCTGGATTTCTCGTCGTTTCCGTCGGTGCTGCTGATCACCACCATGCTGCGGCTGTCGCTGAACGTCGCCTCCAGCCGGGTGGTGCTGCTGGAAGGCCATACCGGCCCCGACGCCGCCGGCAAGGTGATCGAATCGTTCTCCCACTTCCTGGTGGGCGGCAACGTCGCCATCGGCATCGTGGTGTTCATCATCATCACCATCATCAACTTCGTGGTGATCACCAAGGGCGCCGGCCGGATCGCCGAAGTGTCGGCCCGCTTCACCCTGGACGCGATGCCCGGCAAGCAGATGGCGATCGACGCCGACCTCAACGCCGGCCTGATCGGCGAGGACGAGGCCCGCAAGCGCCGCTCCACCATCGCAGAGGAAGCCAACTTCTTCGGCGCGATGGACGGTGCCTCCAAATACGTGCGCGGCGACGCGATGGCCGGCATCATGATCATCCTGATCAACGTGATCGGCGGCCTGATCGTCGGCGTGGTCCAGCACGACCTGCCGGTGGGCCAGGCGGCGGAAACCTACACCCTGCTGAGCATAGGCGATGGCCTGGTGGCGCAGATTCCAGCGCTGATCATCTCCACCGCGGCCGGTATCGTGGTGACCCGCGTCGGCACCGACCAGGACATGTCGGAGCAGTTCCTGGGCCAGCTGTTCACCAAGCCGCAGGTGCTGTACATCACCGCATCGGTGATCGGCATGATAGGCCTGATCCCCAACATGCCTCACTTCTCCTTCCTGCTGATCGCCGGCGGCCTGCTCGCGCTGGCCAGGGCGATGGAGCAGCGCGGCAAGCAAAAGCTGGCCCGGGAGCTGCAGGCGGCCGCGCAGCCGGCGGCGGCGCCGGAACAGCAGGCGGCCGAAGTGGGCTGGCACGACGTCCAGCATGTCGACCAGCTGGGCATGGAGGTCGGCTACCGGCTGATTCCGCTGGTGGACCGCACCCAGGACGGCGAGCTGCTGCGCCGCATCCGCGGCATCCGCAAAAAGATCGCCCAGGACCTGGGCTTTCTGGTGCCGCCGGTCCACATCCGCGACAACCTGGAAATCAAGCCCAACGCCTACCGCATCCTGCTCAAGGGCGTGGAGCTGGGCAAGGGCGAGGCCTTCATCGGCCAGTTCCTGGCCATCAATCCGGGCATGGTCAGCAAGGAGATCGCCGGCGCGGCCACCACCGACCCCGCCTTCGGCCTGCCGGCGGTGTGGATAGACGCCGGCAAGCGCGAAGAGGCGCAGAGTCTGGGCTATACCGTGGTGGATGCCAGCACCGTGGTGGCCACCCACATCTCCAATCTGCTGCAAACCCACTCCGCCGAGCTGCTGGGCCGCGAAGAGGTCCAGGCGCTGATCGACCACCAGGCCAAGGAATCGCCGAAACTGATCGAGGATCTGGTGCCCAAGGTGGTGCCGGTGAGCATACTGCAGAAGGTGCTGCAGCAACTGCTGTCGGAGGGCATACACATCCGCGATTTCCGCACCATCGTCGAAACTCTGGCCGACCACGTGCCTCAAAACCAGGACGTCGACGAGCTGACCAGCGCCGTGCGCACCGCGCTGTCTCGCGTGATCGTCCAGCAACTGTTCCCGGGCGAGGCCGAGCTGCCGCTGATGACGCTGGAGCCGCAGCTGGAAAACGTGCTGATGCAGGCGGTGCAATCCAAGGCCGGCGGCGGCCTGGAACCGGGTTTGGCGGAGAATCTGCTGTCAAGCGCGGCCCAGCAGACCGAGCAGGTGGAGATTCAGGGATACAATCCGGTGCTGCTGACGGCGCCGGGTCTGCGGCCGCTGCTCGCGCGTTTCCTGCGCCGGGCATTGCCGCAATTGCGTGTGATTTCGCATAATGAGATTCCGGACAATAAATCCATTCGTATAATTGCGGTAATCGGCGGCAGCAAGGGCTAAGGGCTAATCAATAATGGTGGTGAAAAAGTTCTTCGGGAAAACCACTCGAGACGCACTCAGGCAAGTTCGCGAAGAACTGGGGGCGGACGCCCTGATTTTGTCCAATCGCCCGACAATGGGCGGCGGCGTGGAGATCATGGCGGTGGCCGACGCGGACGTCGCCAACCTGGCCAGCACGCTGTCCACCTCCAGCAGCAAGCATCCGCCGCGCAACGCGCCGCCCGCGGTCAACCGGCCGCAGCAACCGGCGCCGATTCCCCAAGCCAACGGCAGCGCGATGAACCGCGCCATCGCCCGCACCTACGCGATGCCGGTGGAGCCGCTGGAAAGCCCGGCCCCGCCGCGGCTGGAGGCCGCGCAGGCGCGGATGGAGCCGACCTTCTCCCCGCCGCGGCCCATCGTCCAGCAGCCCGTGACGCAGCCGGCCATTCAGCCGGCGCCGCAGTCTCCCCCGCGCGCCGCGGCCCGGCCGGCCGTGCCGGAGCCCGCCGCGCAGCCGGCCAATGGCGAGGAGCAGGAACAAATGGCCCAGGAACTCAGGCAGATCGGCGACGAGATCAAACTGCTCAGAAGCCTGCTGCAAAGCCAGCTGGCCAGCTTCGCCTGGTCGGACATGGAGGGCAAGGCGCCTAACCGGCTGGAGCTGTTCAAGCACCTGCTGGCCATGGGTTTTTCCGCCCAGCTGATCCGCCAGTTGATCGAGAAGATGCCGGCTCAGTACCAGGCCGAGGTCGCGGTGAAATGGGCGCGCTCGGCGCTGGCGCACAATCTGAAATGCGCGGACGCCGACCGCGAGGTGATGGACCGCGGCGGCATCTTCGCGCTGGTCGGCCCCACCGGCGTCGGCAAGACCACCACCGTGGCCAAGCTGGCCGCCCGCGCGACGATGCGCTTCGGCGCCCAGCACGTGGCGCTGATCACCACCGACAGCTACCGGATCGGCGCGCAAGACCAATTGCGCATCTACGGCAAGATCCTGGGCGTGCCGGTGTTCTCCATCCAGAACGAAGGCGACCTGCAGCTGACGCTGGCCGACCTGTCCAACCGCCACATCGTGTTCATCGACACCGTGGGCATGGGCCAGCGCGACGCGCGCGTGCTGGCGCAGATCGACATGCTGCGCACCGCCGGCCGGCCGATCGAGCGGCTGCTGCTGCTGGCCGCCAACACCGACGGCCACACGCTGGAGGATGTGGTGAAACGCTACCGCGGCGACGGCCTGTCCGGCTGCATCCTGTCCAAGATAGATGAGGCGGTGGCCCAGGGCCCCAGCCTGGACGTGATCATCCGCAACCGGCTCAAGCTTTACTACGTCACCAACGGCCAGCGGGTGCCGGAAGACCTGCACTCGGCCAACGCCGCCTTTCTGGTCGACCGCGCGATGCGCGCGCAGCAGATCGCCTCCCCATTCGCGCTGCAAGCCGATGAAATGTCCATCATGCAGGCGGCTCAGGCCGGATGGCTATGAACGCCATGCAGGACCAGGCCGCCAGCCTCCGCCTGCTCGCCGCCCAGCGGCAGCGCGCGCCCAGCTTCGCCTTCATCGGCTCCGAACACTCCGGCACCAGCACTGTGGTGACCGAGCTCGCGCTGGGCCTCGCCTACGCCGGCCTGCGCCCCATCATGGTGGACTGCTGCCTGGGCCAGGTGCAGACCCGCCGCCTGGGCGTGCCCTCCACCGCCACGCTGGAGAGCCAGGTGGTCAGCGTGGGCGGTCTGGACGAAATGATGGTGGTGTCGCGGCAAGGCGTTCAGTTGATCAATCTCTATGCGCAGCCCGAGCAACGCGCGTTATTCTCCACCCAGCTGTGGCTGCGGCTGGGCAGCGAATTCGGCGCGCAGGAGCGCGACGCGTCGGCGCTGCTGATCGACGCGCCCGACCCGGTTCGCGACCCGATCCCGGCCTGCGTGGCCGACAATCTGGTCTTGGTGCTGACGCCGGCAGCCGATTCGCTGACCGCCGCCTACGCTAATATCAAGCGCCTGGCCAGCCGTTACGGCCGCCAGCGCTTCAACGTGCTAGTCAACCGCGCGCGGCATCTGGAAGAGGCGCACGAGCTGTTCACCCGGCTGTCGGCGGTCACCAGCGAATTCCTGACCGTTTCGCTGCGCTGGGTGGGCTTCGTGCCGCAGGACAACGCGGTGCGCCGCAGCCAAACGCTGCGCCGGCCGCTGATGGAGGCGTTCCCGGACAGCGAGGCGGCGATGGCCTTCTCGCAGCTGTCGGCGGTGCTGCCGCAGTGGGACGCGCCGGAAACCAGCCGCGACAGTACCGGATACATGGACTTGCTGATTGCCGCCTCGCGCGATTGGGCCGAGGCAGATGGAGCCAAACCCTTATGACCTTTCCGTCCTTCCGCCGATCGGGCTATGCCGCAGCAGCCCCCAGCGTCGAGATCGACGTGGAGGCCTATACCCCGCTGGTACGCAAGCTGGCCAGCATCATGATCGCCCGGCTGCCGGCGTCGGTGGAGCTGGGCGATCTGATTCAGGTCGGCATGATCGGCCTGATCGAGGCCGCCCGCCAGTTCGATCCCGCCCAGGGCGTGCAATTCGAAACCTTCGCCAGCCAGCGCATCCGCGGCTCGATGCTGGACGAACTCCGGCGCGAGGACTGGCTGCCGCGCCAGGCCCGCCGCAACTCCCGCCAGATAGAGGAGGCGATCTCCAAGCTAGAGCAGCGGCTGGGCCGCACGCCGCTGGAATCGGAAATCGCCGTTGAAATGGGCCTGGAACTGGAGCAATACCAGGACATGCTCGGCGATTGCAAAGGCACCACCCTGCTGCATTTCGAGGACTTCGGCGGCGGCGACGACGAAAGCAGCCACAATCCGGTGACCAATGTCGCCGATGACGACTCGCCCGACCCGCTGGCCGCCTTCTCCGACGACAGCTTCCGCCAACAACTGATCAGCGCGATCAAATTCCTGCCCGAGCGCGACCAACTGGTGATGGCGCTGTACTACGAACAAGAGCTGAACCTGAAGGAAATCGGCGCGGTGCTCGGCGTCACCGAATCCCGCGTCTGCCAATTGCACAGCCAGGCCATCGCCCGTCTGCGCGCAAAACTGAAAGACTGGCTGTAAGGGAAGACCCCACGCCGGGTCTCAGACCAGATCGATAACGGAACCTTTTTGTGGACAAGATCAGTCTTATCGCCATTGTAATGGGCCTGACCGCCATCATCGCCGGCCAGGCCATCGAAGGGGGCAGCATCGGTTCGCTGATGCAGCTGACCGCCTTCATGATCGTCATCGGCGGCACCACCAGCGCGGTGATGCTGCAAAGCACGCCCAAACAGTTCATGGCCGGCCTGCGCATGCTGCGCTGGATATTCCGCCCGCCCAACTTCGACCACGAAAAAATGATCCGCGAGGTCATCAACTGGAGCCAGACCTCGCGCAAGGGCGGCCTGCTCGCGCTGGAGGGCCTGATCGCCACCCAGCGCGATCCGTTCACCAAGAAAGCGATGCAGATGCTGGTGGACGGCACCGAGCCGGACACGCTGCGCGCGGTGATGGAAGTGGAAATCAGCATGTTCGAGCACGCCCGCAAACAGGCGGCCCGCATCTGGGAGTCGGCTGGCGGCTACGCGCCGACCATGGGCATTCTGGGCGCGGTGCTGGGCTTGATCCACGTGATGGAAAACCTGTCCGACCCCGCCAAGCTGGGCGGCGGCATCGCGGTGGCCTTCGTCGCCACCGTGTATGGCGTCGGCTCGGCCAACCTGTTTTTCCTGCCCATGGCCAACAAGCTCAAACATCTGGTGGCGTCCGAGGTGGCCATGAAGGAGCTGGTGGTCGAGGGCGTGGTGGCGATCGCCAACGGCGAGAATCCCCGCATCATCGAAAGCCGGCTGCGCGGCTATCTGGCGATGCACGAATAAGACCCCGCCCAGACGCACAAAACTCACACTTGTTTACAACTTGCCGTTATCATATCGCGCTTTATCGCAACTACTGATGACGACTATGCGCATTCTGATCGCTGCCGCGCTGGTTGCAGGCCTGAGCGCCTGCGCCAGCACCCCCATGGCCTCCAAGGAAGCGGACGCCGCCGCCAAAGAATTCAAGACCCCCGCCGCAGATGCCGCCCGCGTCTACATCTATCGCAACGAGAATTTCGGCGCGGCGGTGAAGCTGCCGGTCGCCATCGACAACGCGATGGCCGGCGATACCGTGGCCCACAGCTACATCATGAAGGACCTGCCGGCCGGCAAGCATACGATCACCGGCAAGGGCGAGAACGATTCCAGCGTCACCCTGGACACCGTGGCCGGCAAAATCTACTACGTCTGGCAAGAAGTGAAGATGGGCCTGTTCGCTCCCCGCAACCAGTTGCAGGAAGTCGACGAAAAAACCGGCCAGGACGGCGTGAAGGAATCCTCGCTGATCGCCCCGCTCTGACGCCTCTCGAAATGAAAAAAGGCAAGCGTTGCTTGCCTTTTTTCATGTCCGCCGCCATGCCGCCTCACTGCGGCGACAGATCCCTATCCGGCTTGCGCAGCTCGCTCTCCAGCAGCTTGTAGTAATCGATGTCGAAAGCCGGCTCGCCCTCCAGCGCGCCGCCATTGCGTCGGCTGCCCAGATAGCACCAGCGGTCGAACAGGTGCTCCACCACATCTCCGCACACCTCGTCGCGCTCCGCCACCGCCACCGCGCCCTCGAACGGCCACGGCTTGACCTTGAGCCGCTGCAGCGCCGCCAGCAACCTGGCGTTGTGGCTGTCGGCGCCCTCGTCGCCGACGCAGGCGCCGCGGCAGCGGCGGATCCGGTAGGCGGCGCAAGGCGCGCCCTTGCGGCTGGTCACCTGCTCCACCCCCAGCACCGACTGGCACAGCCCCTGAGCCAGCGCGATCTGCGCCAGCGCCTTGCGCGCCTCGCGCGCGTGGCGGAACAAGCCGTAGAGATCGGCGGTACGGGTGAAGTCGATGTCGCGGGCGGATACCGGGACCGGCCGCGAAAAAGCGTCGTCGCCGGCTTGCAGCTGCAGCGTGCACACCTCGCCCATCATCCTGGCCCGCGGGTTATGGACCGGCTGCCAGCGGCCAAGCCACTGCAATTCCAGCAAACGGGCGCCGAACTCGCTCAAGCTTTCGCGCCACTCCACCCTCGCCACCGGCTCGTCTATCCGCACCTCGTGGCTCTTGTGCCCGGGCTTGCGTTCGGCGAAGTGGCCCAGCGCCTTGCGGTACAGATTGGTCGCGCGGCCGATGTACAAGGCACGCCCGTCCTCGCCGAACATCGCGTAGACGCCGGCCGAATCCGGCATGTCCTCCACCTGCTGCTGCAGCTCCGCCGGCAGGCTGGACAGTTCGGCCGGCTGCGACAGCAGCTGAGCGGCTTCATGTTCCACCTTGTCCCGGCCAAGCTCCGCGATGGCGATCTGGAGGAAGCGGTAGACCGCCTCGGCGTCGGCCAGCGCGCGGTGGCGCTCCGGCATTTCTATGCCATGGCGGGCGATCAGGCTGTCCAGGCTATGCTTGAAATGCTGCGGATACAGCCGGCGCGACAGCTTGACCGTGCACAGCGCGCGCGCCTGGAAGCGCAGGCCATGGCGGCGGAATTCATTTCTGAGGAAGCCATAGTCGAAGCGGGCGTTGTGCGCCAGCAGCAGGCGGCCTTGCAGCGTGGCCAGCAGCTCGTCGGCCAGTTCGGGGAACGGCGGCGCGCCGGCCACCATCTCGTTACTGATGCCCGTCATGTTTTCAATGAAGGGCGGGATGGGCTGGCCGGGATTGACCAGCCAGGAAAGGCGCTCGACGCGCTCGCCGTCTATCAGCACCACGCCGACTTCGGTGATGCGGTCGCGCGCGATGTTGCCGCCGGTGGTTTCCAGGTCGATGATGGCGCATGGCTGCGCAAACAGGGTATTCAATCTCGCTTCGCTTTCGTGTCTTGCGGCCACGCCGCCAGCATGTCAAATGGCTGAAAATGTTGGCCCGCCGCGACAGGGACAGCTGCCGAGTTTACCGGCTTTGCAAAAAAAATCCTACGAAGTGTTGACAGAGAAAACCCCTCTCTGTAATATCCGACCTCTCGCAAGACACAACGTCTCGCGAAACAGTGCACCCGTAGCTCAGTTGGATAGAGTATCTGGCTACGAACCAGAGGGTCGGGCGTTCGAATCGCTCCGGGTGCACCAAAAATCAGCGTCCCTATAGTTTAGCGGTTAGAACACCGCCCTTTCACGGCGGTAGCCGGGGTTCGATTCCCCGTGGGGACGCCAAAGCTGCACCCGTAGCTCAGTTGGATAGAGTATCTGGCTACGAACCAGAGGGTCGGGCGTTCGAATCGCTCCGGGTGCACCAAAACGTCCCTATAGTTTAGCGGTTAGAACACCGCCCTTTCACGGCGGTAGCCGGGGTTCGATTCCCCGTGGGGACGCCAGGATTCAGAGAAAAGCCTCGCATGAAAATGCGGGGCTTTTTTCATTTCAGCGGCCAGATGGCTCCGCCCCGATCTGCCAATATGCCGCTGCGTCATTTGTATTGCCGTTTTTCTTCGCACAACAAAAATGACATGGAGATATCCTGTTCTTCCTGATACCCATACAAGAACAGGCCCGCCGTGCATACCGCGAAAACTCCGCCCTACCCCAGGCTGCTATCCACCCTGCTGCTTCTCTTCGCCTGGCCAGCCCTGGCCGACACGCCGCCAACCGACTCGCTGGAACGCGTGACCATCACCGGCTCGCGCATCGCCCGCTCAGCCAAAGAGGGTCCGACCAGCGTCACCGTCATCAGCGGCGACGACATCGAAAAACAGGGTTACACCAATGTCTACGACGCCCTGAACAACCTAACGCAGAACACCGGCTTCACTCAGGGCGCCGACTTCGGCAACACCTTCACGCCGGCCGCCAACGCCATCAGCCTGCGCGGCCTCGGCCCCAATCACACGCTGACGCTGATCAACGGCCGCCGCATGGCCGACTATCCGATCGCCTATGAGGGCCAGGTCAACTTCGTCAACCTGGCCAACATCCCCGCCGCGCTGATAGACCGCATCGAAATCCTGAACGGCGGCGCCTCCGCCATCTACGGCTCCGACGCCATCGCCGGCGTGGTCAACATCATTCTGAAAAAGAAAACCGACGGCGCCGCCATCAACGTCAAGGTAGGCTCCACCGAACACCACGGCGGCGAGAACGCCAGGCTGCAGCTGACCGGCGGCAAAAGCTGGGACCAGCTCAGCGCGGTCTACGGCCTGGAAGTGAGCAAGCGCAATCCGATCTGGTCCCGCCAGCGTGGCTTCATGTCCGACTCCACCGCCCTTGGAGAAACCCCCTCCTCCATCCTGTCGCGGCGCATCGCCGGCGGCGCTTACCTCGATTCCGGCAGCGCCTGCGGCAATTTCGCCGGCATGTTCGCCAACAGCGTCACCACCGTGGGCAACAGCCAAAAAGGCTATTGCGCCAGCGGCCTGCTGAAACCATCGTACTGGACGATACAGACGGCCACCCAAAGCCAGAGCGGCTTCCTCAGCCTCAACTACCAGATCAATTCGCACGCCGAGCTGTTCAGCGACGCGATGCTGGGCGTCACGCACACGGAAAACAACACCCGCGGCCCCAACTGGACCGCCGCCGCCGGACAAGGAAACTACTTCCTGAACCAGAACACCGGCAATTACGAAGCCTGGAACAAGCGCTTCGCCCCCGAAGAACTGGGCGGAGCCAGCAACTACAACCGCAAATGGGATGATCTGGCGGCCAACCTGACGCTAGGCGTGCGCGGCGACCTGACCGGCAGCTGGAACTACGAGGCGGCGTACAACGCCTCGATCTACACCAGCCGCACCACCACTCCCATGCTGCTTTCCGGCGTCAACGCCTACTTCCTCGGGCCGCAGCTCGGGACCGATAGCAAGGGCGCTCCGATCTACGCGCCCAGCACCGGCCGCTTCTATCAGCCACTGACGCCGGCGCAGTCCGCCAGCCTGATCGGCAACAGCACCGGCAACAACAAATCCTGGCTGCAGGTGCTCAGCCTGAGCGCCAGCGGCGAAGCCTTCCAATTGCCCGCCGGCCCCGCCAAGCTGGCGGGCCTGCTGGAGTGGGGCAGCCAGGGCTTCAGCAACGACCCCGACCAAAGCCTGAACCAGGGCGTGTACTACAACGCCAGCCCCGCGATCCGAGCCAGCGGCTCCCGCTCCCGCGAAGCCGCCGGCGCGGAGCTGCTGCTGCCGCTGGCCAAACCGGTCAACCTGACCCTGTCCGGCCGCTACGACCGCTACCAGACCTCCGACAGCAGCGAAGGCAAGCTCACCTACGGCGCCGGCTTGGAATACCGCCCCACCGGCAGCCTGCTGCTGCGCAGCAACTACGCCACCAGCTTTCGCGCGCCGGACATGAGCTATCTGTTCCAGACCCAGACCCGAGGCTACTACTCGTCCACCACCGACTACTGGCGCTGCGCGCAAGCCGGCCAGCAGCTGGCCAACTGCCAATACGCCGGCGTCTCGCCCGGCTCCAACTACATCAGCAACGGCAACTCCAGCCTGAAACCGGAAAGCGGAAAATCGTACGGGCTGGGCTTCGTCTGGTCGCCCAGCCGCGACGCAGACATCTCGCTGGACTACTGGAACATCACCATCGACGATCTGGTCACCACCCTCAGCGCCGACAAGCTGCTGCGCGACGAGGCGCTGTGCCGCGGCGGCCAGTTGAACGCCAACTCCACCCAGTGCCAGGACGCGCTCCGCCGCGTGATACGCAATCCGAGCAACGCGGTAGTGGACCCCGGCGCGATCAACACCATCGTCGTCAATCCGATCAACGCCGCCAGCGAACGCACCAGCGGCATCGACCTCAGCGGCAAGTACCGGCTGCGCACAGCCAAGCTGGGCGACTTTCTGTTCAAAGCCACCTACACCAAGGTCCTGACCCACACCTACCAGCAATTCGCCGGCGACCCGTCCCAGAACGAGCTGACCGACATGAGCAACACCGACTGGCCGGACAAGCTGGACTTCACCACCACCTGGAATATCGGCGACTGGTCGTCCACGCTGCTGCTGACCCGCTACGGCAAGATCCCCAACGGCGCCGGCAACGGCTATCTGACGCCGACCGTGCTCGCCAATCTGAGCATCACCCGGCAACTGAACAAGAAAACCTCGGTTGGCTTGATCGTCAACAACGTCCAGGATTTTCTGAAGAAGGACTACACCGGCGGCTGGCCCTACTACCCGGTAGGCAGTTACGCGCCATACGGCCGCCAGGCCTGGCTGGAGCTGAACCACAAGTTCTAAGGCGAAAACGAGAAAGGGATGCCGCAAGGCATCCCTTTTTTTACGCGATCCGGCACGAAAATGAATAAAACAATGAAAAAAGCCCCGCATTTTCATGCGAGGCTTTTTTCTGAATCCTGGCGTCCCCACGGGGAATCGAACCCCGGCTACCGCCGTGAAAGGGCGGTGTTCTAACCGCTAAACTATAGGGACGTCTTGGTGCACCCGGAGCGATTCGAACGCCCGACCCTCTGGTTCGTAGCCAGATACTCTATCCAACTGAGCTACGGGTGCAGTTTCTGGCGGAGAAAGAGGGATTCGAACCCTCGATACAGGTTTAAGCCCGTATGCTTCCTTAGCAGGGAAGTGCCTTCGACCACTCGGCCATTTCTCCGTTCAGAGAGCGCCATATTAAATAGCGGCGCTCCCCCTGTCAAGCAACCTGCGCAAAAATATTTACACCGCCTGATCCAGACCGAAAACTTTATGCAAAACGCGAACCGCCAGTTCCAGATACTTCTCATCCACCAGCACCGACACCTTGATTTCCGAGGTCGAAATCATCTGGATATTGATGCCCTCTTCCGCCAGCGTGCGGAACATGGTGGACGCGATGCCGCAGTGCGAACGCATTCCAACGCCCACGATGGAAATCTTGGCCACTTTGTCGTCGGCGTCGATCTTGGCGGCGCCGATATGGGTCTGCACTTCGCGCAGGATGGCCAGCGCGCGGTTGAATTCGCCGCGCGGCACGGTGAAGGAGAAATCGGTGGTGCCATTCTCGCCGACATTCTGGATGATCATGTCCACTTCGATGTTGGCATCCGCGATCGGACCCAGGATCTGGTAGGCAATGCCCGGCTTGTCCGGCACGCCCTTTACATTGATGCGGGCTTCGTTGCGATCGAACGCGATGCCTGCCACTACCGCCTTTTCCATGCTCTCATCTTCCTCAAACGTAATCAGGGTGCCCTCGCCTTCGTCCTCGAAGCTGGAGAGCACGCGCAAGCGCACCTTGTACTTGCCGGCGAATTCCACCGAGCGGATCTGCAATACCTTGGAGCCCAGCGACGCCATTTCGATCATTTCTTCGAAAGTGACCGTCTTCAGGCGGCGCGCCTCCGGCACCACGCGCGGATCGGTGGTGTAGACGCCGTCGACGTCGGTGTAGATCTGGCACTCGTCGGCCTTCAGCGCGGCGGCCAGCGCCACCGCCGAGGTATCCGAGCCGCCGCGGCCCAGCGTGGTGATGTTGCCTTCCTCGTCCACGCCCTGGAAGCCGGCGACGATGACCACGCGGCCTTCCTTCAGGTCGGCGCGCATCACGCCCTCGTCTATCGACTGGATGCGGGCCTTGGTGTGGGCCTGGTCGGTCACCACCTTCACCTGCCAGCCGCAATAGCTCTTGGCCGGCACGCCGATTTCCTTCAGCGCCATCGCCAGCAGGCCGATGGTGACCTGCTCGCCGGTGGAGACGATCACGTCCAGCTCGCGCGGGTCCGGATAGTCCTGAATGTCCTTGGCCAGGGCGATCAGGCGATTGGTTTCGCCGCTCATCGCGGAAACCACCACCACCACATCATGCCCCTGAGCCTTCCACTTGGCGACGCGACGGGCCACATTCTTGATGCGCTCGGTTGTCCCGACCGAGGTGCCGCCGTACTTCTGTACGATGAGTGCCATACGTGCTTCTTGTTTCAAAATGGTTGAAATGTCGAACTTCGATTCTGACCACAGAATGTCGATAAATGCAAGGCGGAATTGGCCGTCCGCACCCGGCGCCGGCGGTTTACGACAATTGACTGCCTGTTTGCATCCCCACATCGCAGCGGCTACAAATCAGTAGGAAGAATACGCATCCGATCGACAGGACCCTTGCATGATCGCCCCTGTTCAACCCTGGCGCTGGATCCGGCTGCAAATCGGCCTGGCCGTCAACGGGGGAATCCAGTATACGCTGCTGATCAATCACCCCTTGTTCTGGCCCGCGCTGGGCCTGACTTCGTTGTTGATCGCGCTTTTGCTGCTGTGGCCGATCCCGATCGCCTCCTCTGCCCACCGGCCAGCCTCCGGCGGCGGCAACGAGAGCTACTGGCGAGACTACGCCAGCCACGTCTATGCGCTGCTGCCGCTGTGGGCCGGACATATCGCGCTCAGCCGCGAACAAATAGACGAAGCGGCCGGCAACCTGACCGACCGTTTCGACAGCATGCTGCGCCTGCTCGGCCACCAGCCGGCAGAGCATGACGGTCTGGATTCGACAGACGTGGCCGAAATCCCCGCCGCCGATGCCCTCGACGCGCAGTGGCCGCCCGCCGAGCTGCAGCGCAGGCTCTCGACCGAACTGCGGCAGCTGCGCCAGTCCAGCTTGAAGCTGGACGAGCTGGCCCAGTCCGGAGGCGACGCGGCCCACGCGACGACAATCGCCGGAGAGGCCCGCACGCTGGCTCAGCGGCTGCACGCGCTGGACCAGCAGATCGCCGCCGGCTTCCAGGCCGACGGCTTCGACCTGCCCGCCACCGTGGAAGACATCCTGACCCATCTCCAATTCCAGGACCGGGTCAGCCAGATTCTGTCCCACGTGCAAAACGACATCTGGCAACTGGAGGCCTCGCTGCATGAAGCCTTGAACTGCGAAGGCGAATTGCCGACTCCGCCGGACACCGAAGCCTGGCTGTCCGCGCTGAAGAACAGCTACACCACCCACGAGCAACGCGCGCTTCACGGCCGGGAAGGCAATGACAAGGCGCCGGGGCCCAGCGATATCACTTTTTTCTGAATGACGGGGTAGTCGCAGATGGGCAAAACCATATTGATCGTCGACGACTCCACCACCTTGCGGCAGGTGGTGCGCATGACGCTGGCCGGCGCCGGCTACGAAGTGCTGGAGGCCGGCAATGGCAAGGAAGCGCTGGACATTCTGGACGGCCGCAAGATCCATCTGATCATCTCGGACGTCAATATGCCGCAGATGGACGGCATCAGCCTGCTGAAAAACATCAAGCAGCTGCCCCACTACAAGTTCACGCCGGTGATCATGCTGACGACGGAGTCGGCGGAAGAGAAAAAACGCGAGGGCAAGGAGGCCGGCGCCAAGGCCTGGGTGGTCAAGCCGTTCCAGCCCCCGGTGCTGCTGACCGCGGTGTCCAAGCTGATCCTGCCCTGAACCGGCCAACGAACCCTGGAGCGGACATGGCGCTTTCGATCGTCGCCGGACACGAACAGACCATCTACCAGGCCGCGCAATGGCGGACGGAGCTGGAGGCCGCCCTGCGAAGCGGCGAGGACATCCTGCTCGACCTCTCATCGATAGAGGAGATCGACTGCGCCGGCGCCCAAGTGCTGCTGTGGCTGCAGCGCGAGGCCGCCAGGCTGGACAGGCGAGTGGGCTTGCTCGACCCCAGCCGTCCGCTGGACGAATTCCTCCGCCAGATGGGCATGGAGGGCGAACTGGCATTCAGGCGCAGCGGAGCCGGCGATGGATCTTGAACAGGCGATGCAGACTTTCCTGGAAGAGTCCCGCGAGCTGCTGGACGAGATGGAAAGCATCCTGCTGGACGTCGAGGCCGAGCAGACCAGCTCGGAGCAGCTGAACGCGCTGTTCCGCGCCATGCACACCATCAAGGGCTCGGCCGGGCTGTTCGGCCTGGACCCCATCATCCGCTTCAGCCATCAGGCCGAGAATCTGCTGGACCAGTTGCGCGACGGCAAACTGAAGCTGGATGACGAACTGGTCGGCCTGCTGCTGCGCTGCCACGATCACGTCAAGCTGCTGATCCAGGCGCTGGCGGCCGGCGACTCGCTGGAGGCGCTGAGCGACGAGGCGCTGGAAGCCGCGCTGCTCGGCTATCTGACCGTGCCGCAGGCGATGCAGCCGCCCGCCCGGGAAGCGCCTCCTCCCGCGGCATCCCGGCCGGAACGCTGGGTGCTGTCGCTGCGCTTCGGCCCAGACGTGCTGCGCAATGGGCTCGACCCTTCATCCTTCATCCGCTATCTGGCGACGCTGGGCACCGTGGAGGGCATCCGCGCGATCGCCTGCCGGCTGCCCGCCGGCGCCGATTTCGACGCGGAAAGCAATTACCTGCGCTTCGAGCTGCTGTACTACTCGGACATCGACGAGAAATCGCTGCATGAAGTCTTCGAATTCGTCCGCGAGGACAGCGAGCTATTCATCTGGCCGCTGAAGATCGCCGCCGCCCATTTGCATGAATCCTGCGCCAGCGCGGCGCCGGACGAGGCGCGGGAAGTGGAGGAGGCCTGGCGGCGGTTCGGCGCGCTTGGCCAGGCGCAGCCGCTTGAGGAGGAGGTCCCCGCCGGCGTCGATCCCTTGCTGGAGCACCCGCTGGCCGAGACGGCCGAGCCCGCTCCCGCCGAGCCGGCTCAGCCCGCCGCCCAGGCCGAGCCGCATGCGCCTCCCCCTCCGGAAACCGCGCCCGCCCACGGCGAAGCCCGCGCCGGACGCGGCGGAGAGAGCCGCTTCATCAAGGTGGAGGCCGGCAAGCTGGACAGCCTGATCAATCTGATAGGCGAACTGGTGATCGCCGGTTCGGCGGCTAACCTGATCGCGCGCCGCTCGCAGCAGCCGCAGCTGGTGGAGGCCACGCTGGGCATCGCCAATCTGATCGAACAGATCCGCACCGGCACGCTGTCGATGCGCATGGTGCAGATAGGAGAAATCTTCCACCGCTTCCCGCGAGTGGTCCGCGACGTCTCGCGCGAACTGGGCAAGGACATCCAGCTGCGTATCGTCGGCGCGGAAACCGAGCTGGACAAGTCGATGGTGGAAAAACTGGGCGATCCGCTGCTACACATCGTGCGCAACGCCATCGACCACGGCATCGAGCCCACCGAAGTCCGCCAGGCCCACGGCAAACCCGCCCAGGGCAATCTCTGGCTCAACGCCTACCACGAATCCGGCAGCGTGGTGATCGAGGTGGCAGACGACGGCGGAGGCCTCGACCGCGGACGCATCCTGGCCAAGGCGCGCGAACGCGGCCTGCTCGCCATGGACGAGGAGCCGCCGGACAACGTGGTGTTCCAGCAGATATTCGAGGCCGGCTTCTCCACCGCCGACCAGGTGACCAATCTGTCCGGGCGCGGCGTCGGCATGGACGTGGTCCGGCGCGGCATCGAGCAGTTGCACGGCAATATCGAGATCGACAGCGAAGCCGGCCAGGGCACCACCTTCCGCATCCGGCTGCCGCTGACGCTGGCCATCATCGACGGTTTTCTGGTGGAGGTGGCCGCATCCACCTTCGTGCTGCCGCTGGAAGCCGTGATCGAGTGCATAGAACTGCCGGCCGGCCTGCCCGGAAACGGCGTGCACGACTGCATCAACCTGCGCGGCGAGCTGCTGCCCCTGCTGCACCTCGACAGCTTCTTCGAGCTGCCGCCCGCCTCGGCCCTCCGCCGCAATGTGGTGGTGGTGCAATACGGAGAGCGCAAGGCCGGCCTGGTGGTGGACGCGCTGCAGGGAGAGTTCCAAACCGTGATCAAGCCGCTGGGCGCGCTGTTCAACACCCTGAAGGCGATCAGCGGCTCCACCATACTCGGCACCGGCGAAGTCGCGTTGATCCTGGATGTTCCGTCGCTGATACAGCGCGCCTGCCAACGGGAGTCCGAGCGCTTCGCGCTGCCGCCGCGCGCCGACACCGCTCCCCGCCCCGGCGCGCCCTTGCAAGGAAACACGCCATGACAGCCCTATCAGGCATGCGCATTCAAACCAAGCAGGCGCTGGGCTACGGCGCCATCATCGCCCTGCTGCTGCTGTGCGTGGCGGCCGCCCTCCATGGCTTCTCCAGCACCAGCGGCATCATCCACGACATCACCCAGGTCAACAATGTCGAGGGGCGGCTGGCCCACCAGTTGCTGGAACAGAACCAGCAGATCCGCATCGACATCCGCAACGGCCTGCTGGCCGCCAGCCCCGAAGAGGCCGCGCGCACGGCCCAGGCCCTGCAGGACTCGCTGCGCCGCTACCAGGACACCGAGCAGCAGCTGGCGCAGATGTTCCAGCGCGAATCCGGCACCCAGCCCCGCGAGCGGGAATTGATAAACGCCATCCAGAACGGCAGCCGCGTCGTCCATCAAGACTACCTTCAGGCGCTGGCGCTGATGGCCAGGCAGCAGGGCAAAGAAGCCGCCCAGCTGCTCACCGGAAAGGGCGGACAGCTGAACGAAACCATCACTGCGCTCGCCGCCTATGAGGACAAGCTGAACGACGACCTGACCCGCCAAGGGGAGGAAACCTACGCCGACAGCCGCAACCGCCTGCTGCTGCTGGCGGGAATCGCACTGCTCGCCAGCCTGGCGATCAGCCTGCTGATCCGCCGCGACCTGCTGCGCACGCTGGGAGGCGAGCCGCGGCAGGTGGCGGAGCTGATGCGCCAGGTCGCCGGCGGCGATCTCAACGGCCAGATTCCGCTGCGCGCCGGCGACCAGAGCAGCCTGGCCGCCTCCATCATGCAAACGATACAAACGCTGGGCGCCATTCTGGGCGAGGTGAGAAACGGCTCGGAAAGCCTTTCCGTCGCCGCGCAGCACATCCACTCCACCTCGCAGATGATCGCGCAGTCGGCCAGCCAGCAGGCATCCGGACTGGAAGAGACGTCGGCCTCGGTGCAGCAGATGTCCAATTCGATCAACCAGACCAACGACAACGCGCGTCTGACCGAGAGCATGGCCGAAAAGGCGTCCGGCGAAGCCGCCGAGGGTGGCCAGGCGGTGCAGCAGACGATACGGGCGATGCGCGAGATCGCCGACAAGATCGGCATCATCGACGACATCGCCTACCAAACCAACCTGCTGGCGCTGAACGCCGCCATCGAAGCCGCGCGCGCCGGCGAGCACGGCAAGGGCTTCGCCGTGGTGGCCGCCGAAGTGCGCAAGCTGGCCGAGCGCAGCCAGGTGGCCGCTCAGGAAATCAGCGGCCTCGCCCGCAGCAGCGTCGACCTGGTGGACGGCGCCGGCAGCCTGCTGGAGGAAATCGTCCGCTCCAGCCGCCGCACCTCGGACCTGGTGCAGGAGATCGCCGCCGCCTCCAAGGAACAGTCCGGCGGCGTCGGCCAGATTAGCCTGGCGGTGCAGCAGCTGAACCAGACCACCCAGCAGAACGCCAGCGCCAGCGAAGAGCTGGCCGCCACGGCGGAGGAAATGAACCGCCAGGCGGAAAACCTGCACGACCTGATAGGCTTTTTCCACCTGGGATCGCTGCATGCCGCCCCCCCGTCCGACGCCGCCCGCAGGCCGCAGCCGCCGGCGCCGGACCTTCACGGCTTCATCCAGTTCTGAACCGGCAGGAGAGACACAGACATGGCCGCACTCAATATTCTCCGCCGCAGCGAAACCGCCCCGGAGCCTGGCGCCCAGGCCGAGGTGCGGCAATTCCTGACCTTCCAGCTCGCCGGCGAAACCTTCGCCATCGGCATTCTGCGGATACGGGAAATTCTGGAATACATCAAACCCACTTCGGTGCCGTTGATGCCGCCCTTCATCCGCGGCGTGATGAACCTGCGCGGCGCCGTGGTGCCGGTGATCGACCTGTCGCTGCGCTTCGGCCGCGACGAAACCGCGATCAACCGCCGCACCTGCATCGTCATCATCGAAATGGAATACGACGAACAGTGGCAGCTGATCGGCGTGCTGGTGGACACCGTGCACGAAGTGCTGGCCATTCCCGACAGCGAGATCGAGCCGCCGCCGCAGTTCGGCAGCAAGATACGCGTCGACTTCATCTCCGGCATGGCCAGGATAGACAACCGCTTCGTGGTGATGCTGGACGTGGACAAGGTGCTGTCGGTGGGCGAGATGTCGCTGCTGTCCGAACTGAGCCGGCAGGAAGAGGCGCAGGAAGAATGACCCCTCACCTCAGCCCGAAACCAGATTGCCTGGAACCAAGATGAAAACATTCACCGTCCGCCGGCAATTCATCCTGCTGGCCGCCTGCGTGCTGCTGGGCCTGGGAGGGCTGACCCTCACCGCCTGGCAGGGCCTGCGCACCGTGATGATCAACGGCGCCATGTACCACCAGGTGGTGATAGGCAAGGACTTCATCAACGATCTGGATCCTCCCACCCAGCAGCTGATCTCCAGTTTTCTGCTGGCCAACCAGTTGCGTAACACCAACGATCCCTCGATACGCCAGCAATTGACCAACCAGCTGCAGAAACAGCGCGCCATCTTTTACGATGGCCAGAAAAAATGGGGCAACAGCGAACTGCCGCCAGAACTGCGCGACCTGCTGACGCAGCAGGTGCGGCAATCGGCCGACGCCTTCTTCCAGGAAGTCGACAGCCGCTACCTGCCGGCGCTGGAATCCCATGACCAGCTGGCGATCAACCAATCGTTCGACCGCCTGTCGGCGCAATACGACCGCAACGACCAGGCGATGCAGCCGCTGATCGCCAAGACCATGGACCGGCAGGCGCGGATGGAGGGCGAGGCGCAGCGCATCACCGCGCAAACCTTCTCCGCCGTGGCCGTGGTCAGCGTGCTGGTGCTGGTGCTGCTGGTCGGATCGCTGGTCATGATCTATCGACAGCTGATCCGCGGCCTGGGCGGCGAACCGCACGAAGTGGCGCGGATCGCCGGCGAAGTGGCGACCGGCAGGCTGGACGTCGAGATGCCGCCCGCGCCGGCGGGCAGCCTGTCCGACTCGGTGCAGCAGATGTGCCGGCAGCTGCTCGCCATCATCGCCGAAGTCAAGAACAGCTCGGACGGCATCGCCTGCGCCGCGCAGCAAGTCAGCTCGACGGCGATGGCGCTGTCCCAGGGCGCCAGCACCTCGGCCGCCGGCCTGCAGCAGAGCTCGGCCTCGATCGAGCAGGTGTCGGCGTCGATCAACCAGACCAGCGACAACTCCCGCACCACTGAAGCCATCGCGGAAAAAGCCTCCGCCGAGGCTACCGAAGGCGGCGAGGCGGTGCTGCAGACTGTGGCGGCGATGCGGCAGATCGCCGAAAAGATCGGCATCATCGACGACATCGCCTACCAGACCAATCTCTTGGCGCTGAACGCCGCCATCGAAGCCGCGCGCGCCGGCAAGCACGGCGCGGGCTTCGCCGTGGTGGCCGCCGAAGTGCGCAAGCTGGCCGAGCGCAGCCAGGTGGCGGCCCAGGAAATCGGCGAGCTGGCCGAGCGCAGCGTCACCGTTTCCGAACAAGCCGGCAAGCTGCTGAAGGAGATCGTGCGCTCCAGCGGCCGCACCGCGGACTTGGTGCAGGAGATCGCCGCCGCCACCCGGGAACAGGCCGGCGGCATCGGCCAGATCAGCCACGCGGTCCAGCATCTGAACCACGCGACCCAACAAAACGCGGCCGCCAGCGAACAACTGGCCTCCACCGCGGAGGAAATGAGCCACCAGGCCGAGCGGCTGCAGCAGGCGATGGCCTTCTTCAAGCTGGGCCCCGCGGCGGCGCGAGACCTGCCGCGCCGCGCGCTCCCGGCCGCGGCGCCGATGACGGGGGCGCCGCCGCCCGCCGGAGAGGACAACGAACTGGAAGACATGTTCCGCTTCTGACAACGCGCTGTACTAGATTGAAACCATGACGACACCAACGGCTGCAAAGCCGCGCACCTGGAAGGCCAGCACCATGCCGCACACTCCGCCGGCGCGTCCGGCGGCTCCCGCCGATCCTCGCTCGCCCCCCTCTCCTACCGCAGAGCCGGCGGGCGAGGCGGTATTCCTGCATCCGGGCGACTGGCATTTCGGCGACAGCCAGACCCGCATCCGCACCCTGCTGGGCTCCTGCGTGTCGATCACGCTGTGGCACCCGCAAGCCAGGGTCGGCGGCATGTGCCATTACCTGCTCGCCCAGCGCACGCCCCACCGCGGCGAATCGCTGTCCGGCCGCTACGGCGACGAAGCGATGCTGCTGCTGCTGCGCGAGATCCTGGCCACCGGCCTGCCGCTGCTGGAATTCCAGGCCAGGCTGATAGGCGGCGCTTCGATGCTGCTGAGCCGGGAACGCAAGCTCAGCCACGATGTCCCCTCCCGCAATATTCAGCAGGCGCGTTCGATGGTGAAGCAGCTCGGTCTGAAGCTGCTGGCCGAGGACCTGGGGGGCAACTGTCCGCGTCTGGTGCTGTTCGACGTCTCCAGCGGCAACGTCTGGATCAAGCAATCGCAAGAAGCCGAGCTGGAGCAGGCTCCCAACACGAGGACGCGCAAATGAGCATCAAGGTTTTGATCGTCGACGACTCCGCCGTGGTCCGCCAGGTGTTGAGCCAGGTATTCACCGCGGCCAGCGGCATCGAGGTGATGGACGTCGCCAACGACCCCTATATGGCGATGGACAAGATGAAGGCGCACTGGCCGGACGTGATCGTGCTGGACGTGGAGATGCCGCGAATGGACGGCATCACCTTTTTGAAGCAGCTGATGGCCAGCCGGCCGACGCCGGTAGTGATCTGTTCGTCGCTGACGCAGAAAGGCACAGACATCAGCATGCAGGCGATGGCCGCCGGCGCGGTGGAGGTCATCGCCAAGCCGGTCTCCGGCGTCAAGGGCTTCCTCGAGGAGAGCTCGCACGAGCTGGTGATGGCGGTGCGCTGCGCCGCCGCCGCGCGGATGAACCGGGTGCGGGTGATGCCGTCGGCCAGCAGCGGCAATCCGCTGGAAACCCGTCCCAAGTTGTCGGCCGACGCCATCCTGTCCGCCCCCACCGGCAGCAATGTGTTCGCCACCACCGAGCGCATCATCGCCATCGGCACCTCCACCGGCGGCACCCAGGCGCTGGAGGCGGTGCTGACCCAGTTGCCGCGGACCTGCCCCGGCCTGGCCATCGTCCAGCACATGCCGGAAAAATTCACCCGCTCCTTCGCCGACCGGCTGAACAGCCTGTCGCAGATCGAGGTGAAGGAAGCCGACAACGGCGACCGCATCCTGCCCGGCCGCGCGCTGATCGCCCCCGGCGGCAAGCACATGATGGTCAAGCGCAGCGGTGCCTATTACCAGGTGGAAGTGGTGGACGGCCCGCTGGTGAGCCGCCACAAGCCGTCGGTCGACGTGCTGTTCCGCTCCGCCGCCAAGTTCGCCGGCAAGAACGCGCTGGGCATCATCATGACCGGCATGGGGGACGACGGCGCCAAGGGGCTGAAGGAAATGCACGATTGCGGCGCCAAGACCATCGCCCAGGACGAAGAAAGCTGCGTGGTGTTCGGCATGCCCAAGGAAGCGATCAAGCTGGGGGCCGCCGACGAGGTGATGTCGCTGGAACTGATCGCCAAGGCCATCTGCCGCTGAACAGGACGAATCCCGACGCATGGACATCCACGACATCCTGATCATCGACGACAGCCGGGTGCAACGCCAGCACGCGACGGACCTCTGCCGCCAACTCGGCATCGCCAGCGTGCGGGAGGCTCCGGACGGCGAGCGCGGCTTGACCCTGATGCGGGTGCAGATGCCCGACCTGCTGCTGCTGGACCTGGAAATGCCCAAGCAGGACGGCGTGCAAGTGATGCAGGAGATGGCGCGCTCCGGCTTGAGCGCGCCCGTCATCATCACCTCGGGCAAGGATTACCTGCTGATCTCCACCGTGGAGCTGATGGGCCGCGAGCTGGGCCTGCCGGTGCTGGGCTGCCTGCAAAAGCCGCTGCAGCTGCCCGCACTGCTCGACCTGATGCACCGCGTCTGGACGCCCAAGGCAGAGCGGGCCGACGATTCGCAGCTAGCCGCGGACGAGGTCCGCGTCGCGCTGGAGCAAGGCCAGATCATTCCCTACTACCAACCCAAGGTGAATCTGGCCGACGGCAGGGTCAAGGGCGCCGAGATGCTGGCGCGCTGGCAGCATCCCGACCTGGGCCTGATCCCGCCCAGCCGCTTCATCCCGGTGATAGAGGAAAGCGGCTGGGCCACCGAGCTGACCATGCTGATGCTGCGCCAGGGCCTGACGCAGTGGCAGGAATGGGCGCGCCATGGCCTGCGCCTGCCGCTGTCGGTCAACCTGTCCGCGCTGTCGCTGCGCGGCGACGATCTGGTGGACGAGATCGAGTGCTACGTGCGCGGAAGCCACGTGCCGCCGCGCTTCATCATATTCGAGGTGACGGAAACCGCCATCGTCGACAATCTGGCACAGGCGATAGGCTGCGCGGTCCGATTGCGCCTGGCGGGACTGGGCCTGTCGATCGACGATTTCGGCACCGGTTTCGCCACCCTGCAGCAGCTGACCCGCTTCCCCTTCACCGAGCTGAAAATCGACCAGTCTCTGGTCACCGGCATCTCAGACAAGCCTCATCTTCAAGCCGTGTTCAACAGCATCATCGAAATGGCCCGCCGGCTGCAGCTGTCCACGGTCGCCGAAGGCATAGAAACCGCGGAAGACTACCGGCTGATGTCGGAACGCGGCTGCCAGCTGGGCCAGGGTTATTACTTCGCCCGGCCGCTGCCCGCCGCCGCCTTCCTGGAATGGACCCGGCAGCCGCCGGTGCTGCCCACCGCCGGCGCCGCGAGCTGAGCGCCGCTCAGCACGACCACAGCGGCGGCTCGTCCATCAGCGCGATCTGCTCGCGCAAGGACAAGATCTGCTCCTCCCAGTAACGCTGCGCGCCAAACCAGGGGAAGGCCGCGGGAAAGGCCGGATCATGCCAGCGCCGCGCCAGCCAGGCGCTGTAATGCATCAGCCGCAAGGTGCGCAGCCCCTCCAGCAGATTGAGCTCGCGCAGGTCGAACTCGCAGAAGTCCTCGTAGCCGGCCAGCACCTCGCCCAGCTGGCGCGACTGTTCGGCCCGGTCTCCGGACAGCAGCATCCACAGGTCCTGCACCGCCGGGCCGGTGCGGCTGTCGTCGAAGTCGACGAAATGCGGCCCCGCGTCGGTCCACAGCAGATTGCCGACATGGCAATCGCCATGCAGCCTGAGCTGCGCCACCGCGCCGGCCCGCTCGAAGCAGCGCGCCACGCCCTGCAGCGCCTGCTCCGCCACGCCGCGGTAAACCTCCTCCAGCTCCGGCGGCAACAAGCGGCCGTTCAGCAGGAAATCCACCGGCTCGCGGCCGAAGCTCTGGATATCCAGCGTCGGACGGTGGCGATAGGCCTCGGTCCGGCCCACCGCGTGGATGCGGCCCAGAAAACGCCCGACCCATTGCAGCGTCTCGTCCCGGTCCAGCTCCGGCACCCGGCCGCCGCGCCGGGCGAACAGGGCGAAACGGAAGCCGCCATGGCTATGCAAGGTGCGGCCGTCGAACACCAGCGGCGGCACCGCCGGAATCTCGCGTTCGGCCAACTGCAGGGAAAACGCATGCTCTTCCAGAATGGCCTCGTCGCTCCAGCGCTCCGGACGATAAAACTTGGCCACCAGCGGCGCTTCGTCGTCCAGGCCCACTTGGTAGACGCGGTTTTCATAGCTGTTGAGCGCCAGCAGGCTGCCGCTGGCGCGCAGGCCCAAGCTTTCCACGGCGTCGAGAATGGCATCCGGCGCCAGGCCGGCGAATGGGGGAGTGTGTGCGTTGTCCATCCGCGGATTATAGCGGCAGTCGCCCCCGCGACACGGGGTTTCAACGGCGCGCCGGGTCCGGATCTGCTAATTTCAAAGAGAGAGCTCCAGGCCCGGTTCCACGCCATGAAATTGTTTTTTCCTTCCCGCGGTTTCCATCCGGACAGCGCCATGCTGCGGCATGGCCTCGAACGCTGGGCCGACATCACCCTTCAGGGCTGGCTATTGTTGTTCGACCGCGCCGCCAGGCGGCGGGCATGGCCGCTCGCCCGCCGCCACGCCCCGTGGCAGCTGCTCGAATGGCTGGCCTGCTGGCTCAGCGGCACGCTGGTGCTGCTGTCGCTGGCCTATCTGCTCTACCTGGCTTCGCGGCGTTTTTAGAAACGTAATCAACGCCGCCCCCGGCCATTCCCCGCTCATCAGCCGGCCTCATGAGGTTTGACCATATTTATTTAATGGTCTCTGCGGCTCATTATCGTTTTCATTATCATTTACTTTATAAATCAAAATTTAATGACCGATAGAGGAAATAATTATAAAATACCAAGATGATCAGCCGATGCGAATCACCATGAGCCAAACCCACACTTTTGCCCGCGACGAAGCCGACAACGCCGAACGCCGACAAGCCGCTCGCCGCAGCACGCTGGTCAGCGTCGCCGTCAACATCGTGCTGTCCACGCTGCAGATCGTGGCCGGCGCGTGGTCGCATTCCTCGGCGCTGATCGCCGACGGCGTGCACTCCTTGTCCGACCTGTTCGCCGACTTCGTGGTCCTGCTGGCCGGCCGGCACAGCGGCAAGGAGCCGGACGACGATCACCATTACGGCCATCAGCGCTACGAAAACGCCGCATCGCTGGTTCTCGGGCTGCTGCTGCTGGCGGTCGGCGGCGGCATGCTGTACTCGGCGGCAGCCAAGTTCCTGCATCCTGAAGACATTCCTTCGGTGCACTCGCTGGCATTGTGGATCGCCGCGCTGGCGCTGCTGGCCAAGGAGACGCTGTTCCGCTACATGCTGGCGGTGGCGCAGCGCGTGCGCTCCAGCATGCTGGTGGCCAACGCCTGGCACGCGCGCTCCGACGCGGCCTCTTCGCTGGTGGTCGCCGCCGGCGTGGCCGGCAATCTGATGGGCTACCCGATACTGGACCCGGTGGCGGCCCTGGTGGTCGGCCTGCTGGTGGGCAAAATGGGTTGGAACTTCGCCTGGGACGCGCTGCACGATCTGATGGACCGCGCCGCCAGCGAGGAAGACATAGCAGCCATACGCGACACCTTGCTGGACACGCCCGGCATTGTCGGCATCCACGACCTGCGCACCCGCAAGATGGGCGACCTGATCCTGGTGGACGTGCACCTGGAGGTGGATGGCCGCATCAATGTCTACCAGGCCCATGAAATCACCGAGCGCGCCCGCGGCCGTGTGCTGAATGAGCTGCCGGTTCTGGATGTGATGACCCACATCGATCCGGCCGGGCTGGAAGAACCTCGCGGCTTGGGCCGCATGGCCTGATCCACGGCCTCAGGCGACGCCCAGGCCGCAAACTATTCCATTTTCATTTCCATCCATATAATCTGTCAGGCAACTTTACCCTGGATGGACGGTCTATCCCCACCATGACCACACCTGTTTTCCATGCCTGGCGCCGCGGCGTGCCCACGCTGCTGATGCTGAGCCTGCTCTGGCAATTCGAGACCTACGCCGTCAACCACGCGCCAACCCAGTCGGCAGAGCCGATGATTGCCACCACCTGGAGCGAATCCTGGCCGGCTGACACGCCCTTCCTGCTGGTGCAGGAAGTGCGCGATCAATTCCGCCACGCCGATGCCAAACGCGACGCCGGCACGCCGGTGCGCGACATCGCCACGCTGCCCTTGCGCCCCGGCGACAACGCCTGAGCCGCAAGCCTGAAAATCAAAACGCCGGCAGCGCTTCCGCAGCCGGCGTTTTTCGCGCCTCATGTCAAAGCGGCGCCGATTGGCGGCGCCATGGATTGCAGATGGGGCAATTGGGATCGTTGCAATGGATGGCGGCCTCATGCACCAGCGCCCGCAGCCGGCACAGCCGCGGCCAGCAGCATCCCGGCTGCGCGGCAGGCGTAACCCACCCTCCGCTCATCGTCATCGACTCCCTTGCCGCCGGATTCAGCATCCGTTCTCCAGCGTGCCGTCGTTTCCGCGAAATCGCCGTCAAAACAAAACCCCGCCGAAGCGGGGTTTTATCAACAGCCATTAACGGATGATTTCGACTTTGTAGCGCGGCGGCAGCAGCAAGGCCGGCACCTCGCGCTTTTCCTTGCGGTTGCGGCGCCCCGGGCGGGCTTGCTTCAGTCCTTCGCCCTTGCCTGCCGACAACACCGGCGCCGGCGACAGATCGCGCGACGATTCACGCATCGGTTCGCGCATCGGCGTCAGCATCGGCTTCGACCGCTGCTGACCGGACAATCCGAGACCATCCACGCTCTGCGGCGTCAAGGTCTGCTTGGTCAGTTTCTCGATCGCCTCATGCTGGCGCGTCTCCTCCGGCCCCATCAGCGAAATCGCCACGCCCTTGGCGCCGGCGCGGCCGGTGCGGCCGATACGGTGCACGTAGTCCTCCGGCGAATTGGGCATCTCGAAGTTAACCACATAAGGCAGCTCGGAAATGTCCAGGCCGCGCGCGGCGACGTCGGTGGCTACCAGCACGCGCAGCTTGCCTTCCTTGAAGGCGGCCAGCGTCTCCAGGCGCGTGCCTTGGGTCTTGTCGCCATGGATGGCTTCAGCATCCAGACCATCGCGCTTCAGATCGCGCGCCAGCTGGTCCGCGCTGATCTTGGTCTTGCAGAACACGATCACCTGGCTCATCTCGCGCGAGCGGATCAAGTGGGCCAGCACCTGGCGCTTCTTGAAGTTGTCCACCTTGAACACCAATTGCTCGACCTGCTCGTTGGTGGCGTTCTGGCGCGCGACTTCCACAGTCTGCGGCGTATGCATGAAATCGGCGGCCAGGCGCTTGATTTCCGGCGCGAAGGTCGCGGAGAACAGCAGCGTCTGGCGCTCCTTCGGCAACATGCCCATGATCTTGCGGATATCCTGGATGAAGCCCATGTCCAGCATGCGGTCGGCTTCGTCCAGCACCAGCACTTCCACCTTGTTCAGCTGCACGGTCTTCTGCTGGATGTGGTCCAGCAGGCGGCCCGGCGTCGCGATCAGGACTTCCACGCCGCGGCGCAGTTCCTGGGTCTGCGGGTCCATATTGACGCCGCCGTAAACGGTGGTGGCGCGCAACGGCAGATATTTGGTGTAGCTCTGCACATTGACGCCGATCTGATCGGCCAACTCGCGGGTCGGCGACAGCACCAGCGCGCGGATTGGATGCATCGCCGGCGACACGCTGGTATTGGCGAACTTCTTCAGCCTCTCCAGGATCGGCAACATGAAGGCTGCGGTCTTGCCGGTGCCGGTCTGGGCAGCGGCCAGCAGATCGCGGCCAGACAGCACCAGGGGAATCGCCTTCTCCTGGATCGGCGTCGGCTGGCTATAGCCCTGCTCGTCAATGGCACGCAGGATTTCCGGCGACAAGCCGAGTTCGGAAAACAACATTCAACACACTCCTGCAATACGTAAGGGCACGTTGCGCCTTTCGCGCCAACGCGCCCCGATGTTCATCAATAACAGCTGCCAGACTCATCAGACATCGCTCGGTTTCGGGCGCTTGCCATGCTGGCCGCTCTAAACCGGCGGCAGACAGAAACACGCCGCCCGCAGGCGGCGACTCCAGATCAACCCATATGGCTGACCACGCTGATCAGTAGCGTCACGGCCAGCCACAGCAAGGCGGAACGCCACACCAAGCCAACCGCGCTTTTCAAGAAGCTGGGATCGGCTTCATCGCCCAAACCGAGTTCCGGCCGGTATTTCACCGAATAATCCTGGCGCAGCGGGTCCCCCAGCTTGACGCCCAGCGCGCCGGCGGCGGACGCCAGCAGAATGCCGTTGGCGTAGTTGCCCCACGTCCGCGCCTGAGAACGCCAGCAATAAATCGCATCCTCGAAATCGCCCATGATAGCGAACGAAACCGCGGTCAGGCGCACCGGAATCCAATCCAGCCAGGCCGCGAAGCGGGCGGCGAACAGGCCGAACGGATCTTCGTCGGCATTCCGGCTGCCCCACTTCTGATTCAGCATAGAACACAAGCGGTACAACAAGGCGCCGGACGGTCCCGGCAGCACCACGAACCAGAACATCGTGCCGAACACGTGGCGATAGCTGTCGACTACCCCCTGCTCTATCGCCAGACGGGAAATCTCCTCCACCGACAACTCAGCGGTCGGCAGTCCGGTCCAATTGGCCAGCGCCACCCGGGCGTCGTATTCGCGCCCTTCGGCCAACGCTTGGGAAATCTCGGAAAAGGCGCTGGAGAAATGGCGAAAGCCCATAGTCAGGTACAACACCAGCACATTGAAGGCCAGTGCCAGAACGGGGCTCATCGCCTTCAGCGAATAGAACAGCAACAGGCTCAACAGCAGCGCCGGCACGATGGCGGCAAGCCACGCCAGCACGCCATGGCGCTCGGCGCCGGCATTCAGGTTGCGCTCGAGATGGTTGGCGTAGCGGGTGAACAGCAGCCACACTCGGTTGCGATTGCCTAGCGGACGCAATTGCTCCAAAGCCAGGGCAAGAATCAGTGAAATCAGGGTCATGGATTCTGGTTAGCGGTTTTCACGGGACCGCTGGGGAAGATACCATAAAGGCAGGGGCGCGCCCACCCGAGATATCGCGGCCGCGCCAGAAACAACAAGGGGCGCTTCGCGCGCCCCGTGCAAATCATTCCGGCAAAAACGGCTCAGGCGGACCCCAGCAAACGGCGTCCGGTCACCAGTTCCGGCGTCTGGCCGTCTCGGCCATAGCCCAGCGTCGCGGCGGCGGCGCTGCGCAGCACATCCAGCGATCCCTCCACCAGCGCCAGGCGCTCGCTGACGAAAACGGCATTCAGCTGGTTGATGCTCTGCGCGCGGTTCACCGCATCCTCCAGCCGGGTCCACTCGACGCACGCCTCAGGCTTGTCCGCCAGCCAGATGTACAGCGTATCCTTGTCCTGCACGCCCAGCGACTCCATCAGCCGCCCTCGTTGCGACGACTGCACGGCAAGCAGATCGAGCACCTCGCTCTTGCGGTCCGCCAACCCTTCCAACGGCAGGCTCTCGCCCTGGATCAGCAGCGCTTGCTCCTGCTCCAGCAAGTCGACCAGCCGGTCGACGATTTCGGTCTCGTCCCGGCAATAATTGACGAACTGCTCGACGGCTGACATATCGCTTCTTCCGTTATCCGTCCCGGCCTAGGCCTCAACCATTCAACAGCTCGCGGGCAGAGGAAATCAAGCCATCCGCGATCTTGTCGGCATTGATGTTGAAACTGCCGTTGGCGATCGCAGACTTGATCTGATCCACCTTGGCCGCGTCAAACGACGGCTGCTGGGTGCTGGGATCGTTGCCGATGGCGCTCAGCTTGCTCGCCAGCGAATCGATCTTCACGCTGTCGTCGCCAGCGCTCGCGCTGCTGCTGGAACTGGAGGAAGCACGGGGCGACGGCTTGCTCTGGGTGCTGTAAGTGCCCGACAGCTTGCCCGAATTGTCGATCTTCATGGCCTGACCTTCCCGTAGCTAAACTCAACTGATCCTATTATCGACCGAAAAAACAATCTCTTGAACTATTTTCTGCGAGATTTCCCAGTCTAGAAAACCACGGCCACGCTGCCGTCCGCCTGGACCGCGCCCCGAACCACCCGTCCGGTGCTCAGCCGCACGCTGATCTGCTCGCCCTGGGCCGCGTTGGCCAGCGCCGTGCCTTCGGCTTCGGCGCTGAAGCCATCGCCCTGCGCCAGGACCTTCACCCTTTGGTTGCTGCGCACCAGATACGGCGCGCGCACCATGAAGTTGCGCAGCCAAACGCCGGCTGGCGCGCCGGTCCGCAGCACCTGCCCCACCGCCTGGCTGGCGTCGGTCAGCACATTGCTGGCCAAGGCGGGATTGCTGATGTCCACCACCCGCACATCGTCGCCGCTGATGGTCTCGCCAGCCGTCATCGCGCGGTTCAGCACCACGCCCAGCCGCTTCTCATTGATCCTCACCGGAATGCGGAAGGACCAGCCCAGCTCCTGGCAGGACACCGCCACGAAAGTGGATCCGGTGGTCACGCCCGGCGTCGCCCAATCCGCTTTCGGCGCCTTGCAAGCCGGCACCGCCAACCGTCGGTCCAGTTGCCCCAGCGTCCATGTGGCGGCCCGCATTTCCAGCTCGCGCTTCAGAAACAGATTCGCCAGACGCTCCAGCTGCGCCAAATCCTGCGTTCCGCCACCCCAGGCGAGGCCAGCGGCAAGCAGCCAGCACAGGCCGATGATTAGTCTTCGCATGCCTGCATTTTAACCGATGCTCCCTCCTGGCGCGACGGCGATTGACAAACGGTCGTCATATTCGAATAATCGTTTGATTAGAGCTTAGACTCTTGACACTAATAACAGCAGACAACACCCCGAACGAAAAGAGGAACATGATGCGCAACCGCTTGACCACACTCGCCCTAGCTACCGCGATGGCTCTGCCCGCAGCCGCCCATGCTTACAGCAATATTTACTTCTTCGGCGACAGCCTGTCCGACGTCGGCGCTTTTGGCGGACAATCCGGTCTGCCGGCCGGCGCACGCTGGACTACTGGTTATGGTCCGAATTGGACCAATATATTGACTGGTCATTATGGCCTGAGCTCTGTCGCCAACAATCCTCTCAATAGCAGCACCAGCCGCAGCGGCAACAACTACGCCCAAGGTGGCGCAGTTGCACAAACCTACCAATCGATCACCCAATTTCCCGGCACTTCCGGTAGCAGTGGCTCAGTCGAACAATATGGACCAGGCGGCTCGCTGGCCATCCAAGAGCTGCCACAACAAGTGCAATACTATTTAAGTCAAACCGGAGGAAAAGCAGATCCGAATGCTGTTTACTCTGTATGGATCGGAGGGAACGATGTCATCGCAGCAGTCGGAACCGCATCAGGCACATCCGGCACGCAGCTGATCGGGACATCCGCGCAATACGCGGCAGCACAGGTCCAAGCATTACAGCAAGCGGGTGCCAAGACCATCATAGTACCGAATCTGCCCAATATGGCCGCGGCCCCACTCGCCGTTTATATGTCTTTGGTCGCAGTGCAACAACAGATAAACAAGCTGGCAGGTGTAACAGTCGTCACAGACACCCAAGTTAATACGGCTTGGGGAGTAGCATGGAGCGTTCTTGGCAGCCAAGGCTCCTCTTCGGCCACGTCTGCCGCGCTGGTCCAAGCCGCGCTAACTGCGGCAAACACCTCACTGACTGCGCAGAACGCCGCGGTCCCCTCTGGAAGCGTCGTCACTGCATACAATGGCGATGGAACAGCAACAAACCCCGGAATTTCCCCTAGCCTGCAACAACTATCAGCTGGCTACAATCAGCTGCTGGATATGAGCCTGCAAAGCTCTGGACTGCAACACAATATTGTTCGTCCAAACATCGCGACTCTATTCCAAGAAATTCTTGCCAATCCGACTCGATACGGCTTCACAAGCGTCATTGGATCTGATTGCTACACTAGCGCCATCCAATGCACTAGCTCACTATCTAGCCAAAACAATGTATTCAGCGACCAGCTGCACCCGACTCCTGCCGCCAACAAGATCATCGGCGACTACGTCTACGGCCTGCTGCAGGCCCCCTACTTCGCCGCCGCCATCCCGGAATCATCGCTGAACAACGCCCGCCAGCTGGGCGGCGCGCTGGATGCCCGCTACCAGGCCATCCGATCGCAGAAGCGCGCGGTCGGCACGGTCAGCGCCTTCGCGGACGGCGCCTTCAGCGCCGACAAGGCCAGCTACGGCGGCCTGTCGGCCAAGCCCAAGGGCCAGCTTTACACGGTGGGTCTGGACTTCCAGGCCACCCCGGCGCTGAGCGTCGGCCTGGCGATGTCCCGCCAGCAGGGCAAGACCGATGTCGACAGCGTCGGCACGCCGGGCAGCATCAACGACCGCACCACGCTGATGAGCGGCTTCGCCAGCTACAACCAGAACAAGTTCTGGGTGGACGGCGACCTGCACCTCGGCTCCGGCGATCTCGACACCTACCGCAACGTGACTCTGGGGCCGACAACGGTGGGCATCGACGGCAAGACCCGCGCCACCCAGTTCGGCCTGCGCGCCGCCGGCGGCTACCGGATGCAGTACCGCGGCGTCACCACCGGGCCGGTGGTCGGCCTGGATTACGCCTACGCCAAGATCGCCGGCTTCGCCGAGCAGGGCGGCAACAGCAGCAGCATGAACTTCTCCAGCCAGAACGTCAGCTCGCTGGTGGGCCGCGTCGGCTGGCAGCTGGACGCAGACATCGGCAGGTTCAGCCCCTACGCCAAGGTCAGCCTCGCCCACGAGTTCAAGCAGGGCGACCGCAACGTGACCGCCGGCCTCGCCACTACCGTCGGAGACTGGACCACCAATCTGGGCAAGCCGGACGCCAACTGGGTGGAATGGACCGCCGGCGTCAGCGCCAACTTCAACAAGACCGTCACTGCCTTCGGCCAGCTGACCGCCACCAGCGGCAAGAATGGCAGCAACCAAACCGGCGGCAACATCGGCGTCGCCATGTCGTTCTGATCATTTCCTCCAAAACGAAACAGGCTCCCGAGGGAGCCTGTTTTTTTGCCTGAGCGCCGGGCTTGGATCAGCCCAACGTCTTCTCGATCAGTGCCTTCACCTGGCTAGCGTCCGCCGGCAGCGTCACCACCCGTTGCGGCAGCGACTCCAGCGCCTCGAAACCGGCAGGGCGCGGCGGATCACGGTCCAGCGCCTCGCGTATGGTCTCGGCGAACTTGGCCGGCAACGCGGTTTCCAGGCAGACCACGTTCTCGCCGCCGCGGCGCAGCTCGCGCGCCACCTTGATGCCGTCGGCGGTGTGGGTGTCCACCACCACGCCGTCCTCGGCGTCCACCTGGCGGATGGTGGCGATGCGGTCGGCGTGCGCGCTCTTGCTGGAGACGAAGCCGAACGCGCCGCGCACGCGCCCCATGGTTTCCGCATCCAGCTGGAAGCCGCCGCCGGCGTCCACCTCGGCCCACAATTGCTTCACTTTCGCCCCGTCGCGGCCGACCAGGTCGAACACGAAGCGCTCGAAGTTGGACGCCTTGGAAATATCCATCGACGGGCTGGAGGTGACATAGGTGCGCTCGCTGCCGCGCGGCGCGTAGCGGCCGCTCTTGAAGAACTCGTCCAGCACGTCGTTCTCGTTGGTGCCGACGATCAGGCGCTCCACCGGCAAGCCCATGCTGCGCGCCACGTGGCCGGCGCAAACGTTGCCGAAGTTGCCGGACGGCACGCAGAAGCTGACTTTCTCGTCGTTGCTGGCGGTCGCGCGGAAATAGCCGTTGAAGTAATACACCACCTGGGCGACGACCCGGGCCCAGTTGATCGAGTTGACGGTGCCGATCTTGTGCTTCGCCTTGAAGGCGTGGTCGTTCTGCACCGCCTTCACGATGTCCTGGCAGTCGTCGAACATGCCCTGGATGGCGATGTTGTGGATGTTCTGGTCCTGCAGGCTGTACATCTGCGCGCGCTGGAAGGCGCTCATCTTGCCGTCCGGACTCAGCATGAACACCTGGATGCCGCGCTTGCCGCGCATCGCGTATTCGGCGGCGGAGCCCGTGTCGCCGGAGGTGGCGCCCAGGATGTTCAGCGTCTCGCCGCGCTGGTCCAGCACATACTCGAACAGCTGGCCGAGGAACTGCATCGCCATGTCCTTGAACGCCAGCGTCGGGCCATTGGACAGCTCCAGGATCGCCAGGCCGTCATGCAGGCGCTTGATCGGCGTGATGGCCTCGCTGCCGAACGTTTCCGCGCGATAGGCGCGCGAGACGATGCCTTTCAGGTCGTCCGGCGGGATGTCGTCGGCGAACAGGCGGATGATCTCGAACGCCAGTTCGGCGTAGCCCAGGCCGCGCCAGGCATCCAGCGTGGCGCGGTCGATTTGCGGATAGCGCTCCGGCAGCAGCAGGCCGCCGTCCGGCGCCAGGCCCATCAGCACGGTTTCGCAGAACGGCAGCGGCGCCATGCCGCCGCGGGTACTGATATATCGCATCAACGTTGTTCCAGGTATTGGCCGCAGGCGGCGGAGGCTTCCTTCAGCCTCTGCTTGCCGCGCGGATCGTCCTTCTTGATCTGGCCGGTGACCACTCCCATCACTTCTTCCTCGGAGAAGGTGCCGGCCAGCTTCTCGCTCGCGCACTGGCAGTAGCGCTGCACCTGCTCGTTGCCGGGCTGGCCAACGCCGTCGGACGCCGGCGTGCGCTTGACGCAGCTTCGCATCAAAAAACCCTGCAGCAACTGGTGCTGGCCAGAGCTGAGCGGCGTGGCCGCGGCGATGCCGGAAAACAACGCCGCGCACAGGCCGGCTTGCAAGAACTTAGTCATTCAACTCTTCCATTCGCAAACGCACCACCTGGCCGGCGACGCTGTCCAGCGCCTCGATATCGGCGATGGCGCGGTCGATCGCCTTCTCCTGCACCCGATGGGTCAGGATCACCACTTCGGCGGTGCCGTCGGACACCGAGCCCTTCTGGATCAGCGCCTCGATCGAAATGCCGTTCTCGGCCAGCAGGCGGGTGATGTTGGCCAGCACGCCGGCGCGGTCTATCGCCCCTATCCGCAAATAATAGGAACTGGTCACCTCGGCGATCGGCAGAATCGGCAGATCCTGCAGCTGGTCCGGTTGGAAGGCCAAATGCGGCACGCGGTGCTCCGGGTCCGAGGTCAGCAAGCGGGTGACGTCGACGATGTCGGCCACCACCGCGGACGCGGTCGGCAGCGCGCCGGCGCCGGCGCCGTAGTACAGCGTCGGGCCCAGCGCGTCGCCCTTGACCAGCACCGCGTTCATCACGCCGTTGACGTTGGCGATCAGCCGGCCTTCCGGAATCAGCGTCGGATGCACGCGCAGCTCCACGCCCTGGTCGGTGCGGCGGGTCAGGCCCAGCAGCTTGACGCGGTAGCCCAGCTCCTCGGCGTAGCGGATGTCGCGGCCGTCCAGCTTGCTGATGCCTTCCAGATAGCACTGGTCGAACTGCATCGGGATGCCGAAGGCAAGCGCCGCCATGATGGTCAGTTTGTGGCCGGCATCGTGGCCTTCGATGTCGAAGGTCGGGTCGGCCTCGGCGTAGCCCAGCTTCTGCGCCTCGGCCAACACGTCGGCGAAGCTCGCGCCCTTATCGCGCATCTCGGTCAGGATGAAGTTGGAGGTGCCGTTGATGATGCCGGCAATCCATTCGATGCGGTTGGCCGCCAGGCCTTCGCGCAGGGTCTTGATGATGGGGATGCCGCCGGCCACCGCCGCTTCGAACGCCACCATCACGCCTTTTTCCTGCGCGCGGGCGAAGATCTCAGTGCCGTGCAGCGCCAGCAGCTTCTTGTTGGCGGTGACCACGTGCTTGCCGTTTGCGATGGCCTTGAGCACCAGTTCCTTGGCGATGGCGTCGCCGCCGATCAGTTCGACCACGATGTCGACTTCGGGGTTGTCGACGACCTGGTGCACGTCGTCCACCACAGACACCTCCGGCCCCAGCGCGGCGCGCGCCTTGGCCGCGTCGCGGCTGGCGGCCACCAGCAGGCGGATCTCGCGGCCGGCGCGGCGGGTGATCTCGCCGGCGTTCCGTTTCAGCACGGTGGCGGTGCCGCCGCCTACGGTGCCCACGCCCAGCAGGCCGATATTGATCGGTTTCATGCACATCTCCATTCAGTCCCTGGTTTTATTCCGGCCGAAGGCCGTCTGGACAGGCCGAGCCTGTCCAGACAGTCCTCAGGCGGCGGAGGACCGTCCGCCGCCCCAGGTCAAACGCTTACTCGGCGGCGCCGTGACGCTTGCGGTAGCTTTCCAGGAAGCGCGCGATGCGGCCGATGGCTTCGATCAGATCGTCCGAGTTGGGAAGGAATACCACGCGGAAGTGATCCGGCGCAATCCAGTTGAAGCCGGTGCCCTGCACCAGCAATACCTTCTCCTGCTGCAGCAGCTCCAGGATGAACTGCTGGTCGTCGGCGATCGGGTACACCTTGGGATCGAGCTTCGGGAACAGATACAGCGCGCCCTGCGGCTTGGTGCAGGACACGCCCGGGATATCGGTCAACAGCTTGTGCGCCAGATCGCGCTGGCGCGCCAGGCGTCCGCCAGGCGCCACCAGATCGTCGATGCTCTGATAGCCGCCCAGCGCGGTCTGGATCGCGTGCTGCGACGGCACGTTGGCGCACAGGCGCATCGAGGCCAGCATGTTCAGGCCCTCGATGTAATCCTTGGCGTGCTTCTTCTCGCCGGACAGAATCATCCAGCCGGCGCGGTAGCCGCAGGCGCGGTAATTCTTCGACAGGCCGTTGAAGGTCACCACGAACAGATCCGGCGCCAGGGACGCGATCGAAGTGTGCTTCACCTCGTCGTACAGCACCTTGTCGTAGATCTCGTCGGCGTAGATGATCAGCTGATGCTGGCGCGCCACTTCGACGATCTGCTGCAGCAGCTCGGGCGGATACACCGCGCCGGTCGGGTTGTTGGGGTTGATGATGACGATGGCGCGGGTGGACGGCGTGATCTTGGCGCGGATGTCGTCAATGCTGGGGAACCAGCCCTGCTCCTCGTCGCAGACATAGTGCACCGCGCGGCCGCCTGCCAGGCTCACCGCGGCAGTCCACAGCGGATAGTCCGGCGCCGGCACCAGCACTTCGTCGCCGTTGTCCAGCAGCGCCTGCATCGCCATCACGATCAGCTCGGACACGCCGTTGCCGACGATGATGTCGTCCATCGCCACATTCGGCAGATGCTTCTGCTGCGCGTAGTGCATGATGGCCTTGCGCGCGGCGAACAATCCCTTGGAGTCGGAATAGCCGGACGCCGCCGGCAGATTGGCGATCACATCCTCGATCAACTCGTCCGGCGCGAAGAAGCCGAACGGCGCCGGGTTGCCGATGTTCAGCTTGATGATGCGATGGCCCTCGTCCTCCATCTTCTTCGCGTGCTCGAGCACCGGGCCGCGGATGTCGTAACAGACGTTGGAGAGTTTCTGCGATTTGTGCACTGGCTGCATGGCGGCGGCGACTTCCGTTTCAGGCCGCCCGCCGGACGGAACGGTCTTGCGCTGGCGGTGTGGTTGTTTCATGGGATCTCTTGTCATTGTCCGGCCGGATGGAAACCACGCTTTGCGCGTGGTCGCGCCGGCCTCGGGTCTGGGTATAATCCTATCCCAATCTTTGGTGCGCTGCACAGCGCCGCCGCGCGGCCAGCCCGCCGCGCCCCACACACACGCCAATGGAGCCAATCCGATGAAAATGCATCAGTCGCTGGGACCCGGCCAGAACCTGTTCACCGGCTACGGCAAAGGCCACGTGCTGATTAACGCCCAGCGCCACGACGGCAACCTGATCGTCAGCGCCGACGCGGTGACCGCCTGGGCCGCGCCAGACTTCTCCAGCCTCGCCGCCGAACACTTCGAGGCGCTGCTGGCCTACCGGCCCGAAGTGGTGCTGTTCGGTTCCGGTGCCGCCCAGCGCTTCGTCCATCCCCGGCTGTACGCGGCGCTGACCCAGGCCCGCATCGGCGTCGAATGCATGGACACCCAGGCCGCCTGCCGCACCTTCAACATCCTGCTGGCCGAAGACCGCCGCGTGGTCGCCGCGCTGCTGGCGATTTAAAGCGCCTCGCGCCTGCGCGGCCGGCCGCTGTCGCGGTGGTACACCCACACCACGGCGGCCGAAGCCAACGACACCAGCGCCAGCAGCGCGAACAGCGCCGCCTGGCTCCAGGCTAGGCCGATCAGCACGCCGCCCAGCCACGGCCCCAGCACCGAGCCGACGCGGCCGACGCCCAGGCTCCAGCCGACGCCGGTGGCCCTGAGGCTGGTGGGATAAGCGCTGGCCGCCAGCGCGTTGACCGCCGGCTGGCCGCCGATGATGAAGAAACCGACGCAGAACAACAACGCGTACAGCCACAAGGCTTGTCCCTCCACCTGCCCCAGCAGCCACAAGCCAAGCGCGGCGAACAGGAAACAGAGCGGCAATATCCTGCGGAACCCGCCGCGGTCTATCCACCATCCCAGCAGCAAGGTGCCGACCACGCCGCCCAGCTGCAGCATGCTGCCCGCCAGCAGCGCGTCGCGCATCTGCAGGCCCTGCGCGCGCAGCAGCGATGGCATCCAGTTGGACAGAAAATACAGCACGATCAGGTTCAGGAAGCTCAGCAGCCACAGCAAGGACGTGCGCCGAGCCAGCCCGTCGCCGAACAGCGCGGCCACGGAGTTTCCGGCCGTCGGCGTCTCCGCCAGCCACGGCCGGCAATCGGCCGGCAAGCCCGGCTCCATCAGCCTCAGCCAGAACGACGCCTGCTCCGCGCGGCCGCGCAGCAGCAGAAAGCGCGCCGACTCCGGCAAGCCGCGCAGCATCGGCAGCCACAGCAGCAAGGGCGCGACGCCGCCGACGATGAACACCGAGCGCCAGCCGTGCGCCGGAATCAACCACGCCGCCAGCAGGCCGCCCAGCAGCGCGCCGGCGGTGAAACCGCAGGAAATCACCATCATCAGGCTGGCCCGCCGCCGCGCCGGGCTGTACTCGCCAGCCAGCGCCATCGCGTTGGGCATGATGCCGCCCAGGCCCAGGCCGGTGAGGAAGCGCAGCGCGATCAACTGCGGCAGCGTCTGAACCGCCGCCGTCGCCAACATCCCCGAGGCGAACATCAAGGTGCAGGTCAGCAAGACCGGCCGACGGCCAATGCGGTCGGACAAGACGCCGAACAACAAAGCGCCCAGCAGCAGACCGAACAGTCCGGCGGCGAACACCGGCCCCAGCGCCGATTTGGCGATGCCCCAATCCTCCAGCAAGGCCGGCGCGACATAGCCCATCGCCTGCACGTCGAAGCCGTCCAGAATCATGCACAGCCCGCACAACGCCAACAGCCGGTACTGAAACCCGCCCAGCGGGCGCTCATCCAACCACTTGCCCAACTCCATGCCCGCTCCTTCGATATGCGAATGTCAAAACAGAATCGAAGAAAGGCGGGAATGGGTCAAGCTGCGGCGCAGCACCAAATACCGGCCAGCCAGATACAAGCGGTGTCAATGAATCACTGCTGTCGGCAGCCATCTAAATCCTCTTTGGGCCGGTACTGGCAAAACAGCCTCGGACCAGGATGATGCCGATTGCGGTTAGATGGGCACTCGAAGCCTGGATAATCATGAAGCGCCCGACTTCCCCTTCTGGACGCGCCGTCCTGAAAGCTGAGGGCAAGGTCTTAAGCTGGCGCATGCTTGAGGCGCGCGACGTTAGCGCGCGCCGAGTTCGCCAGCGCCTTGCCCTCGGAATTCAGGGCGGGAACTCGCGGCCTGAGGGTCGGCCTGAGGGTCGGCCTGAGGGTCGGTCTGGGGGTGCAGGGGGGCTGGCCGCGCAGCCCCCTGGCCTGCCCGGCGGGCAGCCCCGCCATCCCAAACATCATCCGCGCATGCGGATTCCACCAAAATCCATCCCATCTCAAGATACAAAAATGCCGCTCGCCAAGCAGGCGAACGGCATCGATGCAGACGGGCCTCGGACCCGCCGGACCAGCCTCAGTGCAGCTTCAACGCCGGCCGCGCCGCCCGGCGCAGCTTGTCGCCGATGAACAGCAAAATCGCCAGCGCCCAGCCGTGCACGGCCGCCTGGTGCATCCGGTACAGCGAGGCGTAGATCAGTTTCGCGCCGCGGCCTTCCACATGGTAGTCGCGCTTCGGCCCCACCACCGCCGCCAGGCTGCCCACCGCGGTGTGCTTGCCCAGCGACACCATCATGCCCTGCGGCTTGAACGCGAACGGCCGCGCCGGCTTGTCGTCCAGCCGCCGCGCCAATTCGTCGGCCAGATAGCGCGCCTGCTGGTGAGCCACCTGGGCGGTGGCGGCCAGCATGCGGCCGCTATCGCCGTCCGGCGCGGCCGCGCAGTCGCCCATTGCGTAGACGCAGTCGCCGCCGGCGCAATGCAGCCGGGTATCCACCACCAGCTGGTTGATGCGGTTGGTTTCCAGCCCATCCAGGCCGGCCAGCCAGCCCGGCGCCTTGACGCCGGCCGCCCACACCGTGATGTCGGCCTCCACCTTGCGGCCATCGGACAAGGCCACGCCGTCCGCCTCCACCGCCGCCACCCGGCTACCGGTCAGCACCTGGATGTGCTTGCCGGCCAGCTGCTCCTCGGCATAGGCGGACAAGGACGGCGGCGCGGCGGCAAGAATGCGGTCCGCGCCTTCGATCACGCTGATCTTCACCCGCTCCGGCTGCAAACGCGCGCCGTAGTGGTGCAGCTCGCACATGGTGTGGTTCAGCTCGGCCGCCAGCTCCACGCCGGTGGCGCCGCCGCCGACGATGGCGATGGACAGCGCGCGCGCGGGCGCTTCGCCGCTGCTGGCGCGGAAGGCCTGCTCCAGCACGCGGTGGCGCAGCTTCTCGGCGTCGTTGGGGGTGTTCAGGAACATCGCGTGCTCGGCTACGCCGGGCGTGCCGAAATCGTTGGCTTCGGCGCCGACGGCGATCACCAGCCAGTCGTAGCCGATCTCGCGCTCGGGGCTCAGCAACTGGCCGTCGCTGCCGGGTATCGCCGACAGGCGGATGGTGCGGCGCTTCTGGTCCAGGCCCTGCATGAAGCCGAACTCGAAATCGTAGCCGTTGCGGTAGCCATGGGCGAAGTAGTTGACCTCGTCCTCGCCGGTGTTCAGCGCGCCGGTGGCCACTTCATGCAGCAGCGGTTTCCAGATATGGGTGGGCGAGCCGTCCACCAGCACGACCTGCGCGCGGTGCCGCGCGCCCAGCGTGCGTCCCAGCCTGGTGGCCAGCTCCAGCCCTCCGGCTCCGCCCCCGACGATGACGATGCGCGGCACGGCCGCGTTGCGGCTTAACATAAGCAGCTCCTGATGAGTGGTATTTTTTGCCAAGATTACCGCATTTTTCGTCCCGCCAGCGGCGTCCGGAGAAAATTAGCACCATGCCATGGAAACTTCATGCCGACAGCCTGTCCCCGCGGTCATTTGGCGGCGGCCGACGCCAGGCCGCCGCCAGAAAATATGTCTTTGGCTCGCATCCGACGACACTCGCAACACAACAAGCGCGGCGCGAAGGCGCAACACAAGATCAGGGCCTGGGCTCGCGCCTCTTATCCACAGCCGATCTCCGAACCGCCACTTGTCCACAGCATAAACGCGCCTGACATGAAAAACGGGCCGCGGCCGATGGCCGTTGCCCGTTTGCGCCGCCATCGTCCCGCAAGGCGGCATGCTTCCATCTGAAGACGCTTCCCTACCAAAGCATCTTCGCCAGCAGTCCTGCCAGCAGGATGGCGATCAGCATCAGCAGGAAATTCTGCCGCTTCTGCTCGCGCATCAGGTGCATATAGCCCTCTACCAACAGATCGCTGCTGGCCGAGCCCAGCGCCTCGTTCAGCTTGCGCGGCAGGGTCGGCAGCGTGGTCGCCCACTGCGGCGCCTCGTGCTTCAGCGTGCGCAGCAGGCCGCGCCAGCCGATCTGCTCGTTCATCCACTTGGTCAGGAACGGCTTGGCGGTGTCCCACAGGTCCAGCTCCGGATCCAGTTGCCGGCCCAGGCCCTCGATATTGAGCAGGGTCTTCTGCAGCAACACCAGCTGCGGCTGGATCTCGACGTTGAAGCGGCGGCTGGTCTCGAACAGGCGCAGCAGCACCATGCCGAACGAGATCTGGCTCAGCGGCTTCTCGAAGATCGGCTCGCACACGGTGCGCACCGCGGCTTCCAGCTCCTCGGCGCGGGTATCCTTGGGCACCCAGCCGGATTCGATGTGGGCGGTGGCCACGCGGTGGTAGTCGCGGTTGAAGAAGGCCAGGAAGTTGACCGCCAGGTAATGCTTGTCGGAATCGGTCAGGCTGCCGACGATGCCGAAATCCAGCGCGATGTAGCGGCCGTCCGGCGCGACGAAGATATTGCCCGGATGCATGTCGGCATGGAAGAAGCCATGGCGGAACACCTGGGTGAAGAAGATCTCCACGCCGAAGCGGCTGAGCTTCTTCAGGTCGACGCCGGCCTCGCGCAGCCTGTCGATCTGCCCCACCGGGATGCCGTGCATCCACTCCAGCGTCAGCACCTCGCGGCTGGAGTAGTCGTAAAACACCTCGGGCACGATCAGCATGTCCGAGCCCTTGAAATTGCGCCGCAGCTGCGAGGCGTTGGCCGCCTCGTGCATCATGTCCAGCTCATCGTGCAGGTATTTGTCGAACTCGGCCACCACCTCGCGCGGCTTCAGCCGCTTGCCGTCGGAGAACAGTTTCTCCACCCAGCCCGCCAGCGTCCGCATCAGCGACAGGTCCTGCTCGATCACCGGCAGGATGCCCGGCCGCAGCACCTTGACCGCCACCTCGCGGCCGCGGCCGCCGTCAGGCTGGCGCAGCCAGGCCTTGTGCACCTGGGCGACCGAGGCGCTGGCCACCGGCTTCAGGTCGAAATCGACGAACAGCTCCTCCACCTTGCGCCCGAGGCTGCGTTCCACCACTTGGCGGGCGATCTCGCCGTCAAACGGCGGCACCCGGTCCTGCAGCCGCGCCAGCTCGTCGGCGTATTCCGGCGGCAGCAGGTCGCGGCGGGTGGACAGCACCTGGCCGAACTTGACGAAGATCGGCCCCAGGCTCTCCAGCGCCAGCCTCACCCGCTGCGGCAGCGGCGCCGAGGTGTCCCGGCGAACAGGACACAGGCCGAACAGCTTGTGCAGGAAGGCGAGCCTGGAGTGGCCCTCGAGGAAATCGTCCAGGCCGTAACGGTACAGGGTGGCAACAATCTTCAGCGAACGCGATATCGACATAGATCCGTCAGGTCTGGGAATTCTGTTTATTGTTGAGCGCGGTTTCCAGGCGTTCCAGCCGCTTGTCCAAGCGGCCGGCGTCGTCGCGCAGATGGTCCACTTCGGCGACGAAGCGCTGCACCAGATGGCGGCTGGCCAACAGCGGCGCCTCTTCGCGCAGATGCTCGATCCAGCCATCGGCCAGGCGGAAGGCCAGTTGGCCCTTGAAGCCGAACAAGCCGCGCGCCAGGTTTTCCATCCGCTGTGCGGCCACGTCGCCGAACACCCGCGACAAATCCTCGCTGGCGTGCCAGTGCAGCTGGCCGACGATGCGCCCCACCGCAGACGCCAGCTCGGCATCGCCTTCCAGCGCGATATCCGCCAGTTGCGGCGCCTGGCCGGTCAGATGCGACAGCACCGCGCCGTGGCGCAGCTTCAGCCTGGCCTCGGGCTCGCCGTCGCAGGCAGCCAGCCAGCCTTCTTCGGTGATCACGCCGGCCACGTGCAGCGGCGGCAGCGCGATCGCCACCCGGCGGCCGGCATGGGCCGCCAGCTCGGCGCGCCGAGCCGGGTGCTGGTTCAGCAGATGGTTGAAGGCTGCGATCTGGATGGCCATGAAGCGCTCTCCCGCGAGATCAGAACTTGACGCCCTTGTGCAGCGCAACAACGCCGCCGGTCAAATTATGGTAGTCCACCTTGCCAAAACCCGCGTCCAGCATCATCTGCTTCAGCGTTTCCTGATCCGGGTGCATGCGGATGGACTCCGCCAGGTACTGGTAGCTGTCGGCATCGCCCGCCACCAGCTTGCCCATCACCGGCAGCGCCTTGAACGAGTAGAAATCGTAGAACGGCGACAGCGGCTTCCACACCTTGGAGAACTCCAGCACGAACAACTTGCCACCCGGCTTCAGCACCCGGCACATCTCCTTCAGCGCCCCGTCCTTGTGGGTCATGTTGCGCAGGCCGAAGGCCACCGACACCGCGTCGAAATAATTGTCCGGGAACGGCAGCTTCTCGGCGTCGGCCAGCGACACCGGCAGGATCACGCCCTCGTCCAGCAGGCGGTCGCGGCCCACGGTCAGCATCGAGCTGTTGATGTCGGTCAGCCACACTTCGCCGGTCTTGCCCACGCGCTTGGCCCAGCCGCGCGACAGGTCGCCGGTGCCGCCGGCGATGTCCAGCACCTTGTCGCCGGCGCGCACGCCAGAGGTGGTCAGCGTGAAATGCTTCCACACCCGGTGCAGGCCGCCGGACATCAGGTCGTTCATCACATCGTATTTGCCGGCCACCGAGTGGAAGACTTCAGCCACCTTGCCGGCCTTGTCGCTCTCCGCCACGGTCTTGTAACCGAAATGCGTGGTCTTATCCATGTTCACTCCCTGCTCGCGCCGGCGGCGGCGAGCTTGTCCAGGTATTGCTGCCAATACTGGCCGCGCTTGGCGCCCAGCTCGTATAGATAGGTCCAGCTGTAGAGGCCGCTGTCGTGGCCATCGTCGAAGGTGATCTTCAGCGCGTAATGGCCGACCGGCTCCAACGCCGTGATGCCCACATGCATCTTGCCGCTCTGCAGCTTCTCCTGGCCGGCGCCGTGGCCGCGCACTTCCGCCGACGGCGAGTAGACCCGCAGGTATTCGCACGGCAGCTCGAAGCGGGCACCGTCGTCGAAGGCGATTTCCAATATCTTCGACACCTGGTGCAGCTGGATTTCCACCGGCTGGGCGGCGTCTGGCGCAAGTCCGGACATGGGCATGATCCCTCTATATCTGATTGGACCGCGGCGGCGCGGTCAGGTCTTCTTTTCCAGCAGCATGGCGTCGCCGTAGCTGAAGAAACGGTATTCCTTCTCCACCGCGTGGCGGTAAGCCTGGAAAATCTCGTCGTAGCCGGCGAAGGCCGACACCAGCATCAGCAGCGTCGACTTGGGCAGATGGAAATTGGTCAGCAGGCGGTCCACCACGCGGAAGCGGTATCCTGGCGTGATGAAGATGTCGGTCTCGCCGCGGCCGGCGGTCAACTCGCCGCTGCGGGCGGCCGATTCCAGCGCGCGCACGCTGGTGGTGCCGATGGCCACCACGCGGCCGCCGCGGGCGCGGGCGGCGGCGACGGCATCCACCGTGGCCTGCGGAATGTCGTAGATCTCGCTGTGCATCTTGTGCTCGGCCACGTTGTCCACCTTCACCGGCTGGAAGGTGCCGGCGCCTACGTGCAGCGTGACGAAAGCGGTTTCCACGCCCTGGGCCTTCAGCCCGGCCAGCATCTCGTCGGTGAAGTGCAGGCCGGCGGTCGGCGCCGCCACCGCGCCCTGCTCGCGGGCGTAGACGGTCTGGTAGCGTTCGTCGTCGTCGTGCTCGGCGCTGCGCTCGATATAAGGCGGCAGCGGCAGCTTGCCGGATGCTTCCAGGATGTCGTAGACGTTTTCCTCGGCCAGGAAGCGCAGTTTGAACAAGGCGTCGTGGCGCTCCACCATCTCCGCCTCCCAGCGGCCGGCGAAGATCAGCCGGCTGCCCGGCTTCGGCGATTTGGAGGCGCGGACATGGGCCAGCGCGGTGTGGTCGTCCAGCACCCGCTCGATCAAGGCCTCAACCTTGCCGCCGCTGGCTTTTTCGCCGAACAGGCGGGCGCGGATCACGCGAGTGTCGTTGAACACCAGAAGGTCGCCGGCTTGCAGCCGGGACGGCAGGTCGGCGAAGCTCAGGTCGGACAGCGTCATGCCGTCCACGTGCAACAGGCGGCTGGCGCCGCGCTCGGCCGGCGGGTGCTGCGCGATCAGCGCCTCGGGCAGGTGGTAGTCGAAATCGGAAAGCTGCATTGCGGAAACTATCGTTCTGAATCGGCGAATTATACCCGCGCCCACTCTCCGGGCACAGTGCCGCGCGTCGACAGCCCTTGCCATCTCCGACTTTTCGCCACAGTATCCTCTCGGCATGGCGAAAACGCGCGCGCCCGAAAAAACGCCGAAAAATCTAGGGCCTTCACTCTAAACCGCGCGAAGCGATGCGCGGCGCGGCGCACCAAACAACCGTTTTAAATCCCGCAAACGCTGGACATCTTGCGGCGAATTGCGGCAAACTCGCGGCCAAGATGAAAAACAGGAGCCTGGCCTTGAGCCAATCCATCCTCGTGCTGCACGGCCCCAACCTCAACTTGCTTGGCGTTCGGGAACCACAACACTACGGCCGGGACACCCTTGACGACATCAATCGGCGCCTGACTCAGCAGGCCAAAGCGGCGGGCTTTTCCCTGTCCGCGCTGCAGAGCAACGCCGAGCACATACTGATAGAACGCATACACCAATGCCTGGATGACGGCACCGCCTTCATCCTGATCAATCCGGCGGCGTTCACCCACACCAGCGTCGCGCTGCGCGACGCGCTGGCCGCGGTGAAGGTTCCGTTCATTGAAGTACATCTATCCAACGTCCACGCCCGCGAACCGTTCCGCCAGCATTCGTATTTCTCCGATCTGGCGCTCGGCGTGATCTGCGGTCTGGGCGCCCATGGCTACGAACTGGCGCTTGCTCACGCGGTACGACACCTATCCGCGCAAGCCTGACCATCGTTACAGAACAGAATATCCAAATCGAAGGATCGACAATGGACCTGCGTAAACTGAAAAAACTGATCGACCTGGTCGAAGAGTCCGGCATCGCCGAACTGGAAGTGACCGAAGGCGAGGAAAAAGTCCGCATCACCCGCGTATCCTCGGTCGCTCAACAAGCTTTTGTCCAGCCGATGGCGCAGATGTACGCCGCTCCGGCCGGCACCCCGGCCGCGGCTCCGGCAGCCGCCGCTCCCGCCGCCGCCCCGGCCGCCGACACCCAGAACGCGATGAAGTCGCCGATGGTCGGCACTTTCTACCGCTCGCCGAGCCCGGGCGCCAAGTCCTTCATCGAAGTGGGCCAGAGCGTCAGCGCCGGCGACACGCTGTGCATCATCGAAGCGATGAAGCTGATGAACGAGATCGAAGCAGACCGCTCCGGCGTGATCAAGGCCATCCTGGTGGAAGACGGCCAGCCGGTGGAATACGGCGAACCGCTGTTCGTCATCGAGTAAGCGCTCGGTCGACATCGCGAGATTCAGGGCACGGCCAAGGTCTGTGCCCTTGTCGTTTGACGTGACAGCATGGGCCCCGGACCGGCCAAGCGCCTGGACCGGATCAGCCCGCGGAGAGATTCCATGTTCGAAAAAATTCTGATCGCCAACCGTGGTGAAATCGCGCTGCGCATCCAGCGCGCCTGCCGTGAAATGGGCATCAAGACCGTGGTCGTGCACTCCGAGGCCGACCGCGAAGCCAAATACGTGAAGCTGGCCGATGAATCGGTCTGCATCGGTCCGGCCCCGTCGGCCAAGAGCTACCTCAACGTGCCGGCGCTGATCGCCGCCGCCGAGGTGACCGACGCCCAGGCCATCCACCCCGGCTACGGCTTCCTGTCGGAAAACGCCGATTTCGCCGAACGCGTCGAACAGTCCGGCTTCGTCTTCATCGGCCCGCGTCCGGACACCATCCGCACCATGGGCGACAAGGTGTCGGCCAAGCACGCGATGATCGAAGCCGGCGTGCCCTGCGTGCCCGGCTCCGACGGCGCGCTGCCGGATGACCCGGTTGAAATCGCCAAGATCGCCAAGAAGATCGGCTACCCGGTCATCATCAAGGCCTCCGGCGGCGGCGGCGGTCGCGGCATGCGCGTGGTCCACTCCGAAGGCGCGCTGATCAGCTCGGTGCAGATGACCCGCACCGAAGCCGGCGCGGCCTTCGGCAATCCGACCGTGTACATGGAAAAGTTCCTGGAGCTGCCGCGCCACATCGAGATCCAGGTGCTGGCCGACGAATACGGCAACGCCATCTACCTGGGCGAGCGCGACTGCTCGATGCAGCGCCGCCACCAGAAGATCATCGAGGAAGCGCCGGCGCCGGGCATCACCGACAAGCAGCGCCAGAAAATCGGCGAAGCTTGCGCCGAAGCCTGCCGCCGCATCGGCTACCGCGGCGCGGGCACCTTCGAGTTCCTGTACGAGAACGGCGAGTTCTACTTCATCGAAATGAACACCCGCGTGCAGGTGGAGCATCCGGTGACGGAAATGATCACCGGCGTGGACATCGTGCAGGAGCAGATCCGCATCGCCGCCGGCGAGAAACTGCGCTATAAGCAAAAAGACATCGTGTTCGCCGGCCATGCGATGGAATGCCGGATCAATGCCGAGGACCCGTTCACCTTCGTGCCGTCCCCGGGCAAGATCGAGAGCTACCACCCGGCCGGCGGCCCCGGCATCCGCATCGACTCGCACATCTACCAGGGCTACACCGTGCCCTCGCACTACGACTCGATGGTGGGCAAGCTGATCGCTTACGGCGACACCCGCGACCAGGCGATGGCGCGGATGCGCGTGGCGCTGTCGGAGATGGCGATCTCCGGCATCAAGACCAATATTCCGCTGCACCAGGAACTGTTCCTGGATGCGGCCTTCCAACGCGGCGGCACCAGCATCCATTATCTGGAGCACCGCCTGCAGCAGAAAAAAGGGGAAGCCTGATGGCATGGTTGCAAGCCACCATTGATTCCGATTCCGCCGTCGCCGAACGGCTGGCCGACGCGCTGATGGATGCCGGCGCGCTGTCCACCGCCATCGAAGACGCCTGGGCCGGCACCGACCGCGAGCAGCCGATCTTCGGCGAACCGGGCGAGCCGGTGGACCAGCTGTGGAGCCAGAGCCGCATCATCACCCTGTTCGACGAGAACGCCGAAGTGGCGCTCTTGATCGCAGCCGCCGCCAACGCCTGCCAGCTGGCCATGCCGGCCTACAGCGTCGAGCGCGTGGAAGAGCAGGACTGGGTGCGGCTGACGCAGTCGCAGTTCGAGCCGATCCGCATCTCCGACCGGCTGTGGATCACACCGACCTGGCACGAGGCTCCGTCTCCCGATGCGGTGAACCTGCAGCTGGACCCGGGCTTGGCCTTCGGCACCGGCAGCCACCCCACCACCCGGCTGTGCCTGCAGTGGCTGGACAAGCAGCTGCAAGGCAACGAAAGCGTGCTTGACTACGGCTGCGGCTCCGGCATCCTGGCCATCGCCGCGCTGAAGCTGGGCGCAGCCTCGGCCGTCGGCATCGACATCGACCAGCAGGCGGTTCGCGCCAGCAAGGACAACGCCGAGCAGAACGGCGTGGCGGCCGATTTCTTCCTGCCGGACGCCAATCCGCAAACCCAGTACGACGTGGTGCTGGCCAATATTCTGGCCAATCCGCTGCGCATGCTGGGCGACCTGCTGGCAAGCCATGTGAAAACCGGTGGTAGAATCGTGCTTTCCGGCATCCTCGCCGAACAAGCCGAAGAACTGTCCGCCATTTACAGCCAATGGTTCGAGATGGACCCGCCGGTGTTCGACGAAGGATGGACTAGACTGACAGGAACCCGACGCGCCGCCGTATGACATACACGACACAGTGCCCCAACTGCCAGACCCGCTTCAAGGTCAATGACAGCCAGTTAGCAGCCGCCAATGGACTGGTGCGCTGCGGGCGCTGTTCCCATGTATTCAAGGCCCCGGACCATTTCGTCATCACCCGCCCCGAGCCGGCGCCCGCTCTGGCGGCGCCTCCGGCGCGCGATCCGATGGACGACTTCGAGCTGGAAGTGCCGGACTTCGATCCCCAGGCCCAGCAGGGCGATGTCCAGATCCTGCCGGATCCGGTCGCCGCTCAGCAGCCGCGCGCGGCGGCCGCCCCCATCCAGGCCGAAGCGCCGCCCCCGAAACAGGAAGACGTGGAAGCCTTCCAGCGCGCGCTGTCCGAGGCGATGCAGAACCGCCACGTCTCCACCCCGATCGGCAACCCCTTCGACGATCCAGAACCACCGCCCGCCCCGGCCCAGCCCGAGGTGTTCGGCAGCCGCCGGCGCGCCGAGGCTGCGCATGCCGAGGAAGCGCCGCCGGCGCACGTCGAATTCGATGAGCCGCTGTTCACCGACGCCGACGCGGTGGAAGAGGAGGCGGCCCGAACCCACAAGCCGGCCGGCCCCTGGCTGAACGGCCTGCTGGCCGCGCTGGCGGTGATCGGCGCGCTGTTCCTCGCCGCGCAGCTGGTCTACATCAATCGCACCCGCATCGCGGCCGAAGTGCCGGAATCCCGGCCGACGCTGGAACATCTGTGCCGCGCGCTGGATTGCGAAGTGCCGTGGCCGACCGACATCGCGCTGATCCGCACCGAATGGTCGGAGCTGGCCTTCGTCCCCGACTACCCCAATCTGATCCAGCTGTCGGCGACGCTGAAGAACCATGCGCAGTATCCGCAGGCGTATCCGATGCTGGAAGTGACGCTGAAGGACAGCGACGACCAGGTGCTGATCCGCAAGGTTTTCGCGCCCAAGGAATACCTGAAGCCGGACGACCTGAAGCTGAACCGCTTCAACGCCAACAGCGAGGTCAAGGTCACCATGCGGCTGGATGCCGGCAAGGTGCATGCGATGGGTTACAGCCTGTACTGGTTCTACCCCTGAGAACGGACGGCGCTCCCGCGCCGCCCCGTATCCGCCGCCTCACTCCTCCATCTTGAAATCGAATTCCTGGCTCAAGGTCGCGCTCGGCGCGCAGCGGTATTCGCGCAAGGCCTTGGCGATCTCCGAACGGAAGCCGCTGCGGTATTGCGGCGGAATCGCCGCGCTGAACGTCGCGCTTCTGATGCCGGATACCGAGCCGTCGGCGCCGGTCTTGAACGTCACCTTGACCACCCCGGCCACGTCATCCCTCATCGCCGCCACCGGATAGTCGGGTTTCTGCTGCTTGGCGCAACCCGCCGCCGCCGCAGTCATCGCCGCGCCCAAAACCAGCAAACCGGCCACCACCATCTTTGTTTGCATGACCTACTCCTTCCCGATACACGGAGCGCGTGCCTACGCGCGCCGGCTTCCGTTATAGGAAAAGAGATGATTGTCCGCATGCAAACATTTATCTTTAAAATCAATCCATTGACATGAACCATCCGCCTTAGCCGCGGAAGAATTCCGCCAGGTATTCAACGAACACCCTCACCTTGCCCGGCACATGGCGGCGCACCGGATAGACCACCGACAGGTCCAGGCAGTGCCAATGATAGCCGGGCAGCACCGGCACCAGCCTGCCGTCGGCCAGCTCCTCGTCCAGCAGAAAGCGCGGCTGCAGCACGATGCCCATGCCGTGCACGGCGGCGTCGGTCAGCACGTCGCCGTTGTTGGCCTTGAGTCCGCCACGGACCTTCACCTTGCCCTGGCCGCCATCCGGGGCCTGATAGTCCCAGACGTTGGGTTGGGAGGTCAGCGCGTACAACAGGCACTGGTGGTCGACCAGCTCGGCCGGGCTCTTGGGCGTGCCGCAGCGCGCCAGATAATCCGGCGAAGCGGCGAGCAAATCCTCTATCTGCGCCAGCTTGCGCGCCACCAAAGAGGAGTCGCTTAGATTGGACACCCGCAGCGCCAGATCGAACCCCTCCTCCACCAGGTCCACCCGTCGGTCGTTCAGGCTCAGCTCCACCTCGATCTGCGGATGGCGCTGGTGAAAACCGCCGATGATGCGCCCCAGATAGCGCATGCCGAACGACACCGGCGCCGACACTCTGAGCCTGCCCACCGGCTCGCTGGCGCCGTGGGACAGCAGCGCGTCCAGCTCGTCCAGTTCGCCCAGCAGGCTGCCCGCCTGGGCCAGATAGGTTTCGCCGGCCTCGGTCAGCGACAGCTTGCGCGTGGTGCGATGCATCAGCCGCACCCCCAACCGGTTCTCCAGCGCCGCCACCAGTTTGGTCACCATCGCCCGCGACAGCTCCAGCCTTTCCGCCGCGGCGACGAAGCTGCCCAACTCGGCCACGCAGACAAAGGCGCGTATCTCGGAGAATCTATCCATATAGTTTCTTATAGTGAAATAATTATTTTCAAAATGCAGTATTTATTGAATATAAAGCTGATGGTCAAATAGCGCCATACCAATCTGAACTGGAACGCAATCATGAACCGTCTGCAAAACCCCTACTTGGCCGCCCTGGTGCTGCGCTTGGCGCTGGGCCTGATGTACCTGTCCCACGGCGCGCTGAAGCTGTTCGTCTTCACTCCTGCCGGCACTGCCGAATACTTCGCCAGCCTGGGCCTGCCGGGCTTCGTCGGCTACTTCGCCATCCTGATCGAGATCGGCGGCGGCCTGCTGCTGCTGGCCGGCATCCAGGCGCGCTGGGTGGCGCTGCTGCTGATTCCGCAACTGCTGGGCGCCATCGTTCTGGTGCACGGCGCCAAGGGCTGGATGTTCACCAACGAGGGCGGCGGCTGGGAATACCCCGCCTTCCTGATCGCCAGCTCGCTCGCGCTGTTCCTGCTGGGCCAGCCGGAACGGCAGCGCCAAGCCTGATCAAGCCCGGTCACCGCTCTCCAGCCCCGCTTCCGCGGGGTTTTTCGCTTTTTAGAGTTGCATTACAAAAATGCAACAGCGCCTGTCTTTCCTCCCCGCGCCCCAAGTCCGCAATATTCAAGCGCTATCTCGCGTCTGTCCGCCAATATGCTGCAATGCAGCAGACAATCAAGACAATTCCGACTTGCACATTTTCTTGATTGCCATCAAGCTGCTGCGTGATTTGCGTGTAGTTAAACTACAAAATAGGCAAGATACGAACAAGCCCAGTCGCCGGCCCGACATGACGACTGCCTGTATATAATTGTCAAAACCCCGTCAGGACAAGCCAGCACGACAAAAGCGCGCCGACGCGCGGCCATTCCCCGGCCCCCATCCAACGGCTTGATTGACGCTCGTAATAAAACGACTGGAATTATCCACGAATTGAGGAGTTTCTCATGGGCACCACCGCACCAAGATTAGATGTTCTGGCCCCCCTTTCCGGGTGGCTGGTCCCCTTGGACAGCGTTCCGGACCCCGTGTTCGCCGGCAAGATGGTCGGCGACGGCATCTCGCTCGATCCCACCTCGGGCAGTCTGCTGGCTCCGGTCAGCGGCGTGGTCAGCAATCTGCATTCCTCCCACCACGCGCTGACCATCACCACCGCCGAAGGCGTGGAAGTGATGGTGCACATCGGCATCGACACCGTGATGCTGAAAGGCGAAGGCTTTTTCCCCTTGGTCGAGCAAGGCCAACGAGTCGCCGTCGGCCAGCCGGTCATCGACTTCGACCTTGACCTGGTCGGCCGCAAGGCCGCCAGCCTGCTGACCCAGATCATCGTCACCAACGGCGAAACCGTGGCCAGGATGAGCCTGGCCGACGGCATGGTCGACGCCGGCAAGAGCGTGGTGCTGTCGCTGCAGCTGGCCAACGGCAAGGCCGTATTGCCTACCGAAACCGCCGAACCCCAACTGTCCGCCGACATCGCCATCGGCAACCCCGCCGGCCTGCATGCCCGTCCGGCGGCGGTATTCGCCAGCAAGGCCAAGACCTTCTCCTCCGACATCCAGTTGATTCTGGGCGACAAGGAAGCCAACGCCAAATCCGTGGTCGCCATCATGGGCCTGGCCACCAAACTGGGCGACCTGGTGCGCGTGCGCGCCGCCGGCGGCGACGCCTCGGCCGCCATCGCGGAACTGACCCAACTGCTGAACGAGCGCTGCGGCGAGAAGGCCGACGAGGCGCCGATCGCCCCGGCCGCCGCGCCGGTCTTCGCCCAGCAGCAGGACAGCGACAGCCAGCTGGCCGGCGTCGGCGCTTCGCCTGGCATCGCCATCGGCCGCATCGTCCACCATCGTCTGCAGGAGTTCGACGTGCCCGAGCACGGCAAGGGCGCCAATGTGGAACAACAGGCGTTCTCCCGCGCCGCCGAGGAGGCTTCGGCCCAGCTGGACCTGGTCAAGGCCCAGCTGACCGATCCGGCCAAGCAGGCCATCCTGTCCATGCACCAGGAACTGCTGCAAGACCCCGAGCTGCTGGCGCAGACCTATACCGGCCTGGCCGACGGCAAGTCCGCCGCCTGGTCCTGGCGCGCGGCCTTCAGCGCCTATTCCGCCCGCCTGGAAGCGCAGGACAATCCGCTGCTGCGCGAACGCGCCAACGACATCCGCGATGTGGGCCGCCGCGTGCTGGCGCTGCTGGCCGGCGTCAAGCAGGCCGCGCTGGAGCTGCCGGCCGGCTCCATCCTGATCGCCGAAGACCTGGCCCCGTCCGATACCGCCGCGCTGGATCCGTCCAAGGTGATGGGTTTCTGTACCCGCACCGGCGGCGCCACCAGCCACGTGGCCATCCTGGCGCGCTCGCTGGGCATTCCGGCGATCTGCGGCATCTCCCAGGCCGCGCTGAAGCTGCCGGAGGGCCTGCAGGTGATCCTGAACGGCAACGAGGGCACGCTGGCCATCGCGCCGACCGCTGACGACATCGCCGCCGCCGAGCGCGACATCGCTCGCCTGGCCGAGCGCCGCGCCGCCGAGGCCGAAAGCTCGATGCGTCCGGCCGCGACCCGCGACGGCGCCCGCATCGACGTGGTGGCCAATATCCGCAACGCCGCCGACGCGCGCGAAGCGGTGGCCAAGGGCGCCGAGGGCGTGGGCCTGCTGCGCTCGGAATTCCTGTTCGACAACCGCGACACCGCGCCTACCGAAGCCGAGCAAGCCGCCGAATACTGCGCGGTGGCCGAGGCGCTGGGCAAGGAGCGCCCGCTGGTGGTGCGCACGCTGGACGTCGGTGGGGACAAGCCGCTGTCCTACCTGCCGCTGCCCAAGGAAGACAACCCCTTCCTCGGCCTGCGCGGCATCCGCGTCAGTCTGGAACGCCCCGACCTGTTGCGCACCCAGCTGCGCGCCATTCTGCAAGCCGCGCCGCTGACCCAGCTGCACATCATGTTCCCGATGGTGGCCTCGCTGGAAGAGCTGCGCGCCGCCAAGGCGGTGCTGACCGAAGAGCAGGCCGCGCTGGGCGTGTCCGGCGTCAAGGTGGGCATCATGGTGGAAGTGCCGTCGGCCGCGGTGCTGGCCGCGCGCTTCGCGCCGGAGGTGGACTTCTTCTCCATCGGCACCAACGACCTGACCCAGTACGTGCTGGCGATGGACCGCGGCCACCCGCAGCTGGCCAAGCAGGCCGACGCGCTGCACCCGGGCGTGCTGGCTATGATCGCGCTGACCTGCGAGGGCGCGCGCGCCCACGGCAAGTGGGTGGGCGTCTGCGGCGGCCTGGCCTCCGACGAGCGCGCAGCCCCGCTGCTGGTGGGCATGGGCGTGACCGAGCTGTCGGTCAGCACCCCGGCGGTCGCCTCGGTGAAAGCCACGCTGGCGCGCTGGAGCATGGACGAGTGCCGCGAGCTGGCACGCGAGGTGCTGGCGCTGTCCACCGTCACCGACGTCCGCCACCATCTGAATCAACTCGCTCGTTAACAGAATAAGCCTCGGCGCGGGCACGGCCTGCGGCGCCGGGCGGGGAGACCGCCGGGGAAACCCGGCGCCGTCCGGCGCCACTCAAGCGGCTTGGCGCGCGAAGAGGCTTTATAGAGGGGACGGCATCACAGCCGCTCGACATTCCATAAGCATGTCAAAGCAGGATAATAATCATGTTTAGTCAATCATTCGCTTTTCTGCAGAAGATCGGCAAGGCGCTGATGCTGCCGGTGGCGGTGCTGCCCGTAGCGGGCTTGCTGCTCGGCATCGGCGCGACCGACTTCCACACCCAGAACACGGTCTTCTTGGCGATCCTGTCGCTGATGAAGAATTCCGGCGACGTGATTTTCGGCAACCTGCCGTTGATCTTCGCCGTCGGCGTGGCGCTTGGTTTCACCGAGAACGATGGCGTCGCCGCCATCGCCGCGGTGATCGGCCATCTGGTCACCACCGTCACGCTGGGCGTGATGGCCGGCATTCTTGGCGTCGCCACCACCCCCATCATGGGCTTGCCGTCTATCCAGACCGGCGTATTCGGCGGCATTCTGGCCGGCGGCCTGGCGGCCTATATGTTCAACCGCTTCTACCGGATCAAGCTGCCCGAGTACCTGGGCTTCTTCGCCGGCAAGCGTTTCGTGCCCATCATCACCGCCATCGGCGCCATCGGCCTGGGCGTGGTGCTGTCCTTCGTCTGGCCCCCGATCGGCAACGGCATCAAGTCGTTCTCGCAATGGGCGGCCGTCAGCGATCCCCGCACCGCGGCCACCGTGTACGGCTTCGTCGAGCGGATGCTGATTCCGTTCGGCCTGCACCACATCTGGAACGTGCCGTTCTTCTTTGAAATCGGCGCTTTCCCGGATGCGTCCGGCAAGATCATCCACGGCGACATCAACCGTTTCTTCGCCGGCGACCCGACCGCGGGCATTCTGTCCGGCGCCTTCCTGTTCAAGATGTTCGGCCTGCCGGCCGCGGCCATCGCCATTTGGCACTCGGCCAAACCGGAGAACCGCGTCAAAGTGGGCGGCATCATGATCTCCGCCGCGCTGACCTCCTTCCTGACCGGCATCACCGAACCGATAGAATTCTCCTTCCTGTTCGTCGCGCCGGTGCTGTACCTGATCCATGCCGTGCTGGCCGCCTCCACCCAGTTCGTGGCCAATACGCTGGACATGCACATGGGCTTCACCTTCTCGCAGGGCGGCATCGATTTCCTGATGTTCAACCTGATCGGCGACAAGGCCAAGCACGCCGGCTACGTGTTCATCCTGGGACCGATCTACGCAGTGGTCTACTACTCGGTGTTCCGCTTCGTGATCGCCAAGTTCAATCTGAAGACGCCGGGCCGCGAAGATGAAAGCGCGGAAAGCATCGGCGCCGTCAGCGAAGACCAACGCGCGCGCGAGCTGGTGCTGGCCTTCGGCGGCCGCTCCAACATCCGCAGTCTGGACGCCTGCATCACCCGCCTGCGCATCGCGGTGCAGGACACCGCCAAGGTGGACCAGTCCAAGCTGAAAGCGATGGGCGCATCCGGCGTGGTGGTGGTGGGCAGCGGCATCCAGGCCATCTTCGGACCCTTGTCCGAAAACCTGAAGACCGATATGGAGATCTATCTGCGCAGCGCGGGCAGCGATGCCGAACTGTCGTCCGCCCCGGTTGCCTCTCCGGCTCCGGCCGTCGCGCCCGCGGCCACCCCGGCAGCCGCCGCCAAGGCCGACGTCTCCGCGCTGAAGCAGGCGCTGGGCGGCCCGGCCAACCTCGGCAAGGTGGAGGCCATCGCCCACACCCGCCTGCGCGTGGAGCTGAAGGACGCCGCCCGCTTCAACGAGGCCGCGGCCCGCGCCGCCGGCGTCTCCGCCGTCACTCAGGTGGCGCCGGGCGTGCTGCATCTGATCGTCGGCGACCAGGCCACGGCGCTGGCCGCCGCGCTGCAGGGCTGACCGTTCCCCGTCATGCCGCAAACAAAAACGCCAGCGAATCTCGCTGGCGTTTTTCATTCCCCCCATCCCTCAGCGCGCCACCCTCAGCCCGCCCTCTACTCCCTCCCGGCTGAACAGCACCTGCCACAGTTGCAGGTCGCGCGCGCGGAAAGCCCCGGCGCAGGCGTTCAGGTAATAGGTGAACATCCGGTAGAAGCGGGACGGGTAATGGGCCGTCAGCTGAGGCCAGGCCTGCTGAAAACGCTGCAGCCAGGCCATCAGCGTCAGGTCGTAGTCGGCGCCGAAATTGTGCCAGTCCTCCACCAGCCAATAGCGCTCGCTGGCACGGGCGATATGCGAGACCGATGGCAGGCAGCCGTTGGGAAAGATGTATTTCTCTATCCACGGGTCGATGCGCAAATCGGTCGTCTTGGCGCCTATCGTATGCAGCAGGAACAGGCCGTCCGGCGTCAGATTGCGCGCGGCGGTCTCGAAATAGGCATCGTAATTGCGCGGCCCGACATGCTCGAACATTCCCACCGAGACGATGCGGTCGGCCCTAAGCGCCAGGTGGCGGTAATCCTGCAGCAAGATGTCCACGTCCAGCCCGGCGCAGCGCTGCAGCGCCAGCTGCCGCTGCTGCTCGGAGATCGTGATGCCGGTGACCCGGACACCGCAATGACGCGCGGCGTAAGCGGCCAGGCCACCCCAGCCGCAGCCGATGTCCAGCAGGTGCATGCCTGGCTTGAGCCCCAGCTTGTCGCAGATCAGCCGCAGTTTGGCTTCCTGCGCTTCCTCCAGCGTGGCGGCGCCCTTCCAGTAGCCGCAGGAGTACTGCATGTTCGGGTCCAGCATCGCGGCGAACAAGTCGTTGCCCAGGTCGTAATGGTGTTCGCCCACCTTGCGGGCCCGCCGCAAGGACTGGTAATTGACCAGCCTGGCCGCCATCAGGTACAGCGTGTCGCGCCAGCGCCGCGGCAGCCTATTCTCCAGGCCGGCGCGCATCACCCGCTGGAAGAAGGCGTCCAGCCGCTCGCACTCCCACCAGCCGTCCATATAGCTTTCGCCCAGGCCCAAGGAGCCCTGCTGCAGCACGCGGCGGTAGAACTGCGGATTTTTCACTTGAATGTCGAACGGACGGCTGCCGTTGACGGCGACATCGGCGGCGGCCAGCATCTCCTCGATGATGGCGCGCTCCGCTTGGCGGGCGTTTCCGCTCTCATTTTCCAGACACGATGAATTCATGGCGATCCCCCCGGCATGGCCATTCAGCACAACGAACTCGATCGACGATCAGAAACAAGGACAGACGTTTTACCTAGCTTAACGCGCTCCCGCCCCGCTTGGCCAGCGGGAGAAATCCAGTCTGCGAACGCGCCATCGGCTACAGCGTGAACAGCTCCCGCAAGTGCAGCGCCACGCCCGACTCCGCATGGCTGCCGATGCGCCGGGCCTGCGGCAGCATGTCGCTGAGCCGCGGATGCGCATTGCCCATCACCCGCGGATGGCCTGCCGCCCGCAGCAGCTCGATGTCGTTCTGGCCGTCGCCGAAAGCGAGGCACGCGTCCGCCGGGATGCCCAGCTGTTCCAGCACCAGTTCCAGCGCATGGCCCTTGGACACGCCGGCCGCCATCACCTCCAGGCAATGCTCCAGCGAGAACGTGATATAGAGCCTGTCGCCGAAACGCTCTCGCAGCCTGCGCTCCACACCCAGCAAATGCTCGTGCGGCGCGATGTACAGCACCTTGCCCACGCCAGCGCCGTCATGGCGGGCCAGATCGCACACCCGATACGCGGTGCCGGAATCCTTGTGCATGTCCAGCAGTTCCTGGCAGGGTTCGCTGATCAGCCACTCATCGTCCAGGTAGAAATTGACGATGGCCCCGTCTGCGAACTCCGGCTGGGAAATGACGCGGACCAGCTCCGCGTCGATATTCCGTCGATAGATCAAGGCATCATCAGGATCATGCACCCGCGCGCCGTTGGAAGTAATCAAATAGGCGCGCACGCCCAGCGCCTGGCGGATGCCCCTGACGTCCAGGTAATGGCGGCCGGTGGCGAGGGCGAACCGCACGCCGCGCTGTTCCAGGCATTGCAAAGTCGAGGCGGTCAACGGGGTCACGGCGTGATGCTGGTCCAGCAGGGTGCCGTCCAGATCGGAGGCGATGAAACGGTAAGGCATGTGAGCTCCGGCGCAATACAAGTTGCCGATTATACGCCGTCGAACCAAGGCCTCCGCCGACCGTCCTCAAATTGACAAAGACATATGGCCTGGATAACTTGGCCTATCCGCATGATCCCCGCTACGCGCGGAAAACCGCAAGGAGAGCCCCCATGGCCAATCGATACGGCCAATTGTTCCGCACGCCGGGCGTTACGGCGCTGGCGCTGGCCGGCTGGGTGGCGCGCCTGCCCAGCACCATGGTGGGGGTCGGCATCATCACCATGCTGTCGCAGACCCGGGACAGCTACAGCCTTGCCGGATCGGTCGCCGCCACCCTGATGCTGGCCACCGCCCTGCTGTCGCCGCAGGTGTCGCGGCTGGCCGACCGCCACGGCCAGAGCCGCGTGCTGCCGCCGGCCACCGGCATCGGCGCCTGCGCCCTGCTGGCGATGGTCCTGTGCAGCCATCTGCACGCGCCATCTTGGATGTTGTATCTATGCGCGGCATGCGCCGGCTGCCTGCCCAGCATTCCGGCGATGACCCGCGCGCGCTGGGCCCGCTTGCTGGAAGGCAATGCCCTGCTGCCGACGGCGTTCGCGCTGGACAGCGTCTTGAGCGAGATCGCCTTCGTCATGGGCCCGCCCTTGGCTATAGGCCTGTGCCTGGCCTGGTTTCCCGAGGCCGGCCCGCTGCTGGCCGCCCTGCTCATCCTGTTCAGCGTTTCCGCGCTGCTGCGCCAGAAATCCACCGAACCACCGGCCCATCCCGCCACGCCGGGCAGCGGCCGCTCCGCGCTCTTCCTGCAGCCGGTGGCGGTCCTCGCCCTGCTGATGGGCACGTTGGGCGCCATCGCCGGCATCATCGATGTCGCCGCCGTGGCGTTCGCCAAAGCGCAGGGCTCGCCGTCCGCCGCCGGCTGGGTGCTGGCGCTGTACGCGCTGGGCTCCGGCATCGGCGGCCTGGCCTTCGGCGCGTTCAAGCCGGCCATGCCGCTGGGCAGGCTGTTGCTGTATTGCTGCGCGGCCACCGCGGCCAGCTCGGCCTTCATCGCGCTGGCGCCGAACGTCTTCTGGCTGGCGGCGGTGATGCTGCTATGCGGACTGTCATTCGCGCCGACGCTGATCGTGGCGATGGAGATGGTGGAGAAAGCGGTGCCGCGCGCGCGGCTGACCGAGAGCCTGACCTGGCTGGTCACCGGCATTCTGTTGGGCGTGGCCGGCGGCGCATCCCTGTGCGGCCTGACGATCGACGCCTACGGCGCCCGCGCCGGACTGAACCTGACGCTGGCGGCGGGCGTCTGTTCGCTGCTGATCGCCCTTGCCCTGCCGCGCGCGCCCTCGCCCAAAAGCATCGTGGAGGACGCCTGCTGAGGCTGCCAGGCGCCATCCGGGCACCCAATGCAAAAAGCCGAACCCTTGCGGATTCGGCTTTTTCAATCTGGTGGCCAGTCGCGGAATCGAACCACGGACACGCGGATTTTCAATCCGCTGCTCTACCAACTGAGCTAACTGGCCTTGCTGTGGTGGCCAGTCGCGGAATCGAACCACGGACACGCGGATTTTCAATCCGCTGCTCTACCAACTGAGCTAACTGGCCACTTCTACCTTCAGCGCTACCGCGCCGTCAGAGCCACGCATTTAATCAGAGGACGCCATTCGCGTCAAGGAATAATTGCAAAAAAACAGCCTGTCGCTGCCCGGTGAAAACAAGCGGCCCGGCCGCTCTACGCGGCCGGGCCTTCAGATCAAAGACTTACATCGCGTCCGGCTGGCGGGACGGATGCGCTTCGGCGAATGCCTGCAAATGCTCCAACTCGTCGGCGACGCGGACGATATTCGGATACTCCGCCAGATCCACCCCGAAACGGCGGGCGCTGAACACCTGCGGCAGCAGGCAGACGTCGGCCAGCGTCGGCTCATCGCCTGCCGCATAGCGGCTCGGCGACTCGGCCAGCTGCTTTTCCAGCGCGTCGAAGCCGGTGCGGATCCAGTGGCGGATCCACTCGGCCTTGCCTTCCTCGTCCTTGCCGTACTCAGTCTGCAAATACTTGCCGACCCGGGTGTTCTGCAAAGGATGGATGTCGGCGGCGATGGCCAGCGCCAGCGAGCGCACCCGCGCCCGCGCCGCCGGCTCGGCCGGCAACAGCCGCGACGTGTCCGGGTAAGCCTCGTCCAGGTATTCGCAGATAGCCAGCGACTGCGCGATCCTGACGCCGCCGTCATCCAGCAGCGGCACCAGGCCATTCGGGTTGATCGCCAGGTACTCGGCGCTGCGCTGCTCGCCCTTCAGCAAATTGATCGGCTGATAGCGGTAATCCAGCGCCTTCAGGTTCAGCGCGATGCGCACCCGGTAGGCGGCGCTGGAACGGAAATAACCGTACAACACGCGATCAGTCATGTTTCACCACGGTCTGTTCGATCACCCCGAAGATGCTGTCGCCTGCGGCGTTCCTCATCTCGATTCGCACGGTGTCGCCCACCTTCATGAACGGAGTCTTGGGCGCGCCCTGCTCGATGGTCTCTATCATCCGCTGCTCGGCCAGGCAGCAAGAGCCGACCGAGCGGTCCTTGTTGGAGATGGTGCCGGAGCCGACGATGGAGCCAGCGACCAGCTCGCGGGTCTTGGACACGTGGGCAACCAGCTGCGGGAAGCTGAACTGCATCTCGACGCCGCAATCGGGTTTGCCGTAGAAGGCGCCGTTGTAGTCGACCAACAGCGGCAGATGCACCTTGCCGCCGTCCCAGGCGTCGCCCAGTTCGTCCGGCGTGACGGCGACCGGCGAGAAGGCGGTGGCCGGCTTGCTCTGGAAGAAGCCGAAACCCTTGGCCAGCTCAGGCGGGATCAGGCCTCGCAAGGTCACGTCGTTGACCAGCATCAGCAGGAGGATGTGCTTGGCGTCGGCCGGCGCGCCCAGCGGCACGTCGCCGGTGACCACCGCCACCTCGCCTTCGAAATCCAGCCCCCAGGCCTCGTCGCGCAGCGGGATGTCGGCCGTCGGCGCCAGGAAGGCGTCGGAGCCGCCCTGGTACATCAGCGGATCGGTGTAGAAGCTATCCGGTACCTCGGCGCCGCGCGCCTTGCGCACCAGCTCGACGTGGTTCAGGTAGGCGCTGCCGTCGGCCCACTGGTAGGCGCGCGGCAGCGGGCTCAGGCAGCGCTTGGAATCGAAGGTGACTTCGTCCGGTACCCTGCCCTGGTTCAGCGCGGCGTAGACTTCCTTCAGGCGCGGCTCGGCCTGCGCCCAGTTGTCCAGCGCGCCCTGCAGCGTGGCGGCGATGGCGGGCACCGCCACGGCACGGGTCAGATCGCGGCTGACGACCATCAGCTGGCCGTCACGGGTGTGGTTGTGATAAGTAGCTAATTTCATCTTGATGTTCTTTCTGCCGGCAGGCAGTGACTCTATTGCTTGATTTTTATACGCCCAACGTAGCTTAAGGAGCATTCTGTCGCGAGCGGCCCGAGGTCGAAGCGAGACGCGCAGCTGTACAAATGGTACAGCGAGCATCGCAGCTTCGAGATCGGACCGCGCAGCAGAAATGAACTCAAGCTTTAGGCTTCCAGCTGTCCACGTAGCCTTGCCACTCGACGCTGGCCAGGCCCGGGCCCTGCTCCAGCGCGTCGCGGGCGTCTATCATCACGGCCACTTCGTCGGTGAACTTCTTCGGGTCGGTCATCGCCTTGGCGAAGGCCTTCGGGTGCGGGCCGTGGGTGAAGCCGGCCGGGTGGAAGGTCAGCATGCCGGGCTTGATGTTGTCGCGGCTGAAGAAGTCGCCGGCGTGGTAGAAGATCACTTCGTCGTAATCGTCGTTGTTGTGATAGAACGGCACCTTCAGCGCGCCTGGGTCGGACTCGATCGGCCGCGGCACGAAGGTGCAGATCACGAAGCCGTCGGCGACGAAAGTGGTGTGCGCCGACGGCGGCAGATGGTAGCGGTGGCTCATCAGCGGGCGGATGTCGCGCCAGTTGACGCGCGCCACCGACAAATTGCCGTGCCAGCCGATGGCGTCCAGCGGGTTGTAGGGGTAGGTGACGGTGGACAGCGCGCCGCGGCGCTTGATCACCACTTGCCATTCGTCCTCGGTCTGCTGCGCGCGGAAGGCGTCGTCTATCGCCGGCACGTCCAGCACCGCCTCGTCGAAGATCGCGTGCGGGCCGACCAGGCCCTTTTCCGGCAGCTGGTAGGCGCCGTTGCTGGTTTCCACCAGCAGCATGGTGGTCGGGCTGGCCGGCTCGATGCGCCAGCTGGTGGAGCGCGGCACCAGGATGTAGTCGCCGTCGCGGTAGCTCAGGTGGCCGTAGTCGCAGAACAGCTCGCCGCTGCCGGCATGGATGAACAAGAGGTCGTCGCCGTCGGCGTTGCGGAACAGCTGGGTCATCGCCTTGTCGCAGCGCCAGATGCGCAGCTTGCACTGGGCGTTGTGCAACACCAGCGGCGCGTCCCACGGCGCCGGCGTGCCATGCGGCAGCTCGTTCAGGTCGAAGGCGCGCGGACGCAGCGGGCCTTCCCAGGCGCTCCAGCCGGTCGGCGGGTGTTTGTGGTGCAGGTGGGTGGCCGGGCCGAAGAAGCCGCTGCGGCCCACTTCGCGCTCGTAGATGGCCTCGGCCGGGAAATCGGCGTGGGCCTGCCGCGAGATGGTGCCTTCGCGGTGCGGGTAACTGATCCATTTACGCATTTTGAATGTCCTGTCGGCGCGGCCGGCGGCGCACAGACCGCGCCCTTGCATGATGTACGCACGGCAAAACGCCGCGACGCCCGTCCGGAAGTCCGGAGCCGGCCGCCGCGGCGGGAATGGATCAATCGGCCTTCAGCACGCCGCGGCGGATCTGGTCTTCCTCGATGGACTCGAACAAGGCCTTGAAGTTGCCTTCGCCGAAGCCTTCGTTGCCCTTGCGCTGGATGATCTCGAAGAAGATCGGGCCGATCACGGTTTCGGTGAAGATCTGCAGCAGGATGCCTTCCACCGGCGCGCCGTCGATCAGGATGCTGTTCTTGTGCAGGCGGGCGACGTCCTCGCCGTGGTCCGGCACGCGGGCATCCACCTTCTCGTAATAGGTGTCCGGCGTATCCAGGAAGCGGGTGCCGCGGGCCTTCAGCGTTTCCACCGTGGCGTAGATGTCGGCGGTGGTCAGCGCGATGTGCTGGATGCCCTCGCCGTTGTACTGGCGCAGGAATTCCTCGATCTGGCTCTTGTCGTCGGACGACTCGTTGATCGGGATGCGGATCTTGCCGCAGGGGCTGGTCATCGCCTTGGACACCAGGCCGGTCAGCCTGCCTTCGATGTCGAAGTAACGGATTTCGCGGAAATTGGCGATGCCGGTGTAGAAATCGGCCCAGGTGGCCATATTGCCGCGCGCCACGTTATGGGTCAGGTGGTCGATCTCGGTCAGGCCGACGCCGTACGGATGCTGGTCCACGTCTTCCAGCGGCACGAAGTCGATCTCGTAGATGTCCTTGTCCTTGCCGTAGCGGTCGACGAAATACAGGGCCGAGCCGCCGATGCCTTCCACCGCCGGGATGTTCAGCTCCATCGCGCCGACCGGGCGCTGATAGGGCTTGGCGCCGTGCGACAGCGCGTATTCGTACGCCTTGGCGGCGTCCTTGACGCGCCAGGCCATCGCACAAGCGGACGGGCCGTGGGCCTTGGCGAATTCGCTGGCCGGCTGGCTGCGCTCGGCGTTCAGGATGAAGTTGATGTCGCCCTGGCGGTACAGGCGCACGTCCTTGCTGCGGTGGCGGGCCACTTCGGTGAAGCCCAGCGACAGGAACAGCTGGTTCAGCTTCTCCACGCCCTCGGCGTTGGGAGCGGTGTATTCGACGAACTCGAAACCGTCGGTAGCGAGCGGATTTTGCAGCATGGCTTCCATTTTCATCTGTTTCTCCTCTGTTTATAGCCCCATACCTGTCAATGGCGGCATGGACTATCAATTTTCGTTCAGACTTTTGTAAACGTGCGCGGACGGTCCGCGTTATGTAAGCTGACCGCATGCCTATCCGCAGGGCGGAGGAAGCGGTTCGACGAGGCGGGAGGAAGCAGAGACAAGGGGAAGCGGAACGCGCGATGGGACACGCGCGCCGACGCCGGCCGCCAAAAACGGCACGGCTTGGCTCTCCTCCGAACGAATCGTTGTCTGCTGTCACACACCATCGACATGCATCGGCAGTCTTGCGCCGCCGTTTGCGATTTAGGCTTTTTATTCTATGGAAAGCGGGCGGCAATTATCTTGCTAAATGGATTTTGCCGAGCGATATTGAGGAATAAAATGTCTCAACAAACCGATTATCAGGAGAAAATATGCCAAGTCTCACATTAGATAAGACAGACTTGCGTATTCTGGCCGAGCTGCAGCTTGACGGCCGGTTGACCAACGTCGAGCTGGCCGAACGCGTGGCGCTGTCGCCGTCGCCCTGCCTGCGCCGACTTAAGCAACTGGAAGAGTCCGGTGTAATCCGCCAGTACGTCGCCCTGCTCGACCCCGCTCACATCGGTTTAGGCCTGCAGGCCTGGGTGCGCGTCACGCTGGAAAAACGCGGCAATATGCATTTGCAGAGCTTCATCGACGCCGTGCAAAACTGGCCGGAAGTGATCAATTGCTTCGCGATGACCGGCGAAATGGATTACCTGCTGCAGGTGTACTTCGAAGACATGGAGCACTTCTCGCGCTTCGTGATGGACGAGCTTCTCCAGCATCCGGGCGTCGAGGACGTGAAGTCCAGCTTCGTGCTGAAGGAGATCAAGCGCACCACCGCGCTGCCGCTGGGACAGATGCGCGGCATGTAAGCGGCGCGCGCCCCAAAAACAAAACGGCCCGAAAGGGCCGTTTTGTTTTGGCTGCGCCGGTCAATCGCGCTGGTGGTGGGCGGTGGTGCCGGCCAGCAGCTTGTCGGTGTAGGCGATGGCCGCCGCCGACAGCAGGAAGGCCAGGTGCAGGAACAGCTGCCACTTGATGGTGTGCTCGTCGATGCGGCTGGCGTTGATGAAGGTCTGCAGCAGATGAATGGATGAAATGCTGATGATGGCCATCGACAGCTTCACCTTCAGTACCGAGGCGTTGACATGGTCCAGCCACTCCGGCTGGTCCGGGTGACTGTCGATGCGCAGCCGCGACACGAAGGTCTCGTAGCCGCCCACCGTCACCATCACCAGCAGATTGGCGATCATCACCACATCGATCAGGCCCAGCACCGCCAGCATGATGTCGGTCTCGGTCAGGTGGTTCAGCCCCTCCAGCAGCTCCCACAGCTGGGCCAGGAATTTCCAGGCGTACACGCCCTGCACCACGATCAGGCCGAGATAGATGGGCAATTGCAGCCAGCGGCTGCTGAAGATCACCTGGCCGAGCAGCGATTTCCTGGGTTCGGCTTGAATTTGTCGTTGGACGTGTTGCTGGTCTTGCATGGGCTTTCCTGTCGTTCGCGGCCGCGGGCGGCTTTGCGCCGCCCGCTCGCCGTCACAGGCCCAGCCTCTGCCAGATGGTGGAGACCAGGCCCGCCTGGTTCAATGTGTAAAAATGCAGACCGGGCGCGCCGCCTTGCAACAGGCGGTCGCACAGCTCGGTCACCACGTCCAGCCCCAGCGCGCGGATGGACGCGGTATCGTCGTAATAGGCCTGCATGCGCAGGCGCAGCCAGCGCGGCACTTCCGCCCCGCACATGTCGGAGAAACGGCACAGCTGGCCGAAATTGGAGATCGGCATGATACCCGGCACGATGGGAATGTCCACCCCGCGCGCGCGCGCTTCGTCGACGAAGCGGAAATAGCTGTCGGCGTTGAAGAAGTACTGGGTCATCGCAGAGTCGGCTCCGGCCCGGACCTTGCGCACGAAGTTGGCCAGGTCGTCTTCGGCCGAGCGCGCCTGCGGATGGAATTCCGGATAGGCCGCCACCTCGATGTGGAAATGGTCGCCATGCTCGGCGCGGATGAACTCCACCAGCTCGTTGGCGTAGCGGAATTCGCCGGCGGCCACCATGCCCGACGGGATGTCGCCGCGCAGCGCCACCAGGTGGCGGATGCCGTTGCCGCGGTATTCGTTGAGGATGGCGGCGATGTTCTCGCGGGTGGAGCCGATGCAGGACAGGTGCGGCGCTGCAGCCTGCCCTTCGCTACGGATCTCCAGCACGGTGGACAAGGTGCCGTCGCGGGTAGTTCCGCCGGCGCCGAAAGTCACCGAGAAGAACTGCGGCTTGAACTGGGCCAGCTGCTGGCGCGTGGTGCGCAGCTTGGCCACGCCCTCGGGCGTTTTGGGCGGAAAGAATTCGAAACTGAAGGTGCGCGGCGTCTGCGTCATGGTGATCCTCTCTATCGCTGTCCTGGCTACCGGCCTCTGTGTGCCGTTGCTCGTTTGGCTTGCCCGAAAAAAAACGGACAGATCCATTTTATGGGGCCTGTCCGTTTCGCCTAGGTTCAATAATCAATAACGATAGTGATCCGGCTTATAAGGGCCTTGCTTGGGCACGCTGATGTAAGCGGCCTGCTGATCGGAAAGTTCGGTCAGGCGCGCGCCGATGCGGGCGAGGTGCAGGCGCGCCACCTTCTCGTCCAGATGCTTGGGCAGCACGTACACTTTCTTTTCATACTGATGGCCGTTGGCGAACAATTCGATCTGCGCCAGCACCTGGTTGGTGAAGCTGTTGGACATCACGAAGCTCGGGTGGCCGGTGCCGCAGCCCAGGTTCACCAGGCGGCCTTCGGCCAGCAGGATGATGCGCTTGCCGTCGGGGAAGATGATATGGTCGACCTGCGGCTTGATGTTCTCCCACTGGTACTGGCGCAGCGACGCGACCTCGATCTCGCTGTCGAAGTGGCCGATATTGCAGACGATGGCGTTGTGACGCATCTTCTTCATGTGATCGTGGGTGATCACGCCGACGTTGCCGGTGGAGGTGACGAAGATGTCGGCCTGATCGGCCACCTCGTCCATGCGCACCACGCGGTAGCCTTCCATCGAAGCCTGCAGCGCGCAGATCGGGTCGATCTCGGTCACCCACACGGTGGCGCCCAGGCCGCGCAAGCTCTGCGCGCAGCCCTTGCCCACATCGCCGTAGCCCAGCACCACCGCCACCTTGCCAGCCACCATCACGTCGGTGGCGCGCTTGATGCCGTCCACCAGGCTCTCGCGGCAGCCGTACAGGTTGTCGAACTTGGACTTGGTGACGGAGTCGTTGACGTTGATCGCCGGGAACGGCAGCTGGCTGTCCTTCTCCAGCTGGTACAGGCGATGCACGCCGGTGGTGGTTTCCTCGGTAACGCCCTGGATGTGCTGCAGGCGCTTGGAGTACCAGCGCGGGTCGATGGCCAGATGGCGCTTGATCGACGCGAACAGCGCGGTCTCTTCCTCATTGGTGGGGTGGGCGATCGCGCCGATGTCCTGCTCGGCCTTGCTGCCCAGCATCAGCAGCAGCGTGGCGTCGCCGCCGTCGTCCAGGATCATGTTGGCCGGCTGGCCCTCGGGCCATTCGAAGATCTTGTGGCTGAATTCCCAGTACTCGTCCAGGCTCTCGCCCTTGAACGCGAACACCGGAATCTCGGCGGAGGCGATGGCGGCCGCGGCATGGTCCTGGGTGGAGAAGATATTGCACGACGCCCAGCGCACTTCGGCGCCCAGCGCCGTCAGGGTCTCGATCAGCACCGCGGTCTGCACCGTCATGTGCAGGCTGCCGGCGATGCGGGCGCCGCGCAGCGGCTGCGCGGCGTGGTATTCGTCGCGGACCGCCATCAGACCGGGCATTTCGGTCTCGGCGATGTTCAGTTCCTTGCGCCCCCAACCGGCAAGCGCGATGTCTGCTACATGGAAATCGGAAAAATCAGCCATCGTGAAGCATCCTTGTTCACGCGGCCAGCCAGGATGCGGCCCACCCGTCATCCCGTGCCGCCACGGTCATGAGTCAGGTGAGCGCCGTTGGGTCGCTGGCTGATGAAACGGCCTGCGGCTGCCCGAGCCTGGGGAGAAGACTCCTCGCAGCGCTCCTCGGGTGACCGGGACATTATACCCAGTCGAATCGGAAAAGGTAGGACTTGTCATGTCAAAGCGATAAACTAAGGGCTTGTCCTTCCGCCGGACCGCCATGAGTTTCGTGTTCACCCCGCTAGCCGCGCTATCCGGCCTGGCCGCGCTGCTGGCCGCCGCCATCAGCATCATCGCCTGGAGCCGCAGGCAATTCGCCGGCGTGCGCTGGCTGGCTCTGCTGATGGCCTCGGTCGCGTTCTGGGCGGCTGGCGCGATGTGCGAGCTGTCCGTCACCAGCATAGCCGCCAAGCTGTTCTGGTCCAAGGTGGAATACCTCGGCACGCTGAGCACCCCGGTGCTGTTTCTGCTGCTGGCGCTAGACTACAACCACATCTCGCTGCGGCGGCGCGGACTGGCCCTTCTGTTCGCCATTCCCGTCGTCTGCCTGCTGCTGGCGGCCTCCAACGAGCGCCACCACTTGGTTTGGACCAGCTTCCAGCCCAGCCCCTCGGGCCACAACCTGCTGATCTACGGCCATGGGCCGGCATTCTGGCTGGGTGTGGCCGGTTATTCCTATCTGATGATGCTGTTGGGCAGCCTACTGCTGATCCGCGCGCTGCACTACTTTCCCGCGCACTTCCGCGGCCAGTCGCTGACGCTGATGCTCAGCGCGATCGCACCCTGGTTCGGCAATATTCTTTACCTGACCGGCGCCTTTCCCCTGCAAGGCCTGGACCCGACGCCGCACTCTTTCGCCTTCACCGGCCTGATCTTCGCGATCGATCTGCTCTACCTGCGCCAGCTGCATCTGGTGCCGGTGGCGCGCGCCCGCGCCTTCGAGGCCATGGGCGACGGCGTGGTGGTGGTCGACCACCAGTTGCGCATACTCGACATCAACCCGTCCGGGGTCCGCATGCTGGGCGGCGCGCCGGCGGACTGGCCCGGCCAGCCGCTGCCCGCTCCATGGCTGGAGGCCAGCATGCTGGAAACCGGCGCGCATCTGGAGCTGACGACGCCGGACGGCAGCCGCATCCTCGACATCCGCGCCTACGAAATCGAGCCTTTCCACAAGCCGGCGCGCACCCGCATGCTGGTGATGCGCGACATCACCCAGCGGCGGCAAGCCGAAGACGCGCTGCGCGAGGCCAATCTGCAGCTGACCGACAGATTGGCGCAAATCGAAACGCTGCAGGCGGCGCTGCGCGAACAGACGCTGCGCGATCCGCTGACGCATCTGTTCAACCGCCGCTATCTGGACGAAACCTTCGAGCGCGAACGCGAGCGCGCCGAGCGCGAGGCGAAGCCGATCGCGGTGGCGATGATGGATCTGGACGACTTCAAGCGCATCAACGACCTGCACGGCCACCAGGTCGGCGACAGGGTGCTGCAGGCATTGGCCCGCCTGCTGCAACAGCAAAGCCGGGCCGCCGACATCGTCTGCCGGCTGGGCGGCGAGGAATTCATGGTGGTGCTGCCGGGCAGCGACGCCGAGCAGGCGCAACAGCGGGTTGAAGCATGGCGGCGCGATTTTCATCGCCTTGAGCACATCGGCGAACATCCGTTCCGCGCCAGCTTCTCCTGCGGCATCGCCGCACTGCCCGGCAACGGCCGCGCGCTGGACGAGCTGTATCGCCGCGCCGACCAGGCGCTATACCAGGCCAAAGCCGCCGGGAAAAACTGCAGCGTGCGCGCAGCCAACGGCCAATAAAAAACCGCCAGCGAAAACTGGCGGTTTTTAGACCACGGCCGGGTAGCTTACAGGCCGGCGTCGGCGCGCAGCGCCTCGACCTTGTCAGTGCGCTCCCAGCTGAATTCCGGCTCCTCGCGGCCGAAGTGGCCGTAAGCGGCGGTCTTGCCGTAGATCGGACGCAGCAGGTCCAGCATCTGGATGATGCCTTTCGGACGCAGGTCGAAATGCTTCTTCACCAGCTCAACGATCTTCTCGTTCGGGATGCGGTTGGTGCCGAAGGTGTCCACCGCGATCGAGGTCGGCTCAGCCACGCCGATCGCGTACGACACCTGGATCTGGCACTGGCGGGCCAGGCCGGCGGCGACGATGTTCTTCGCCACGTAGCGGCCGGCATACGCCGCCGAACGGTCGACCTTGGACGGATCCTTGCCGGAGAACGCGCCGCCGCCGTGCGGCGCCGCGCCACCATAGGTGTCAACGATGATCTTGCGGCCGGTCAAACCGCAGTCGCCCATCGGGCCGCCGATGACGAAGCGGCCGGTCGGATTGATCAGGAACTTGGTTTCCGCCGTGATCATTTCCGGCGGCAGCACCGGCTTGACGATGTCTTCGATCACCGCTTCGGACAGCGTCTTGTGATCGATGTCCGGGCTGTGCTGGGTGGACAGCACCACGGTGTCGATGCGCTTGGGCAGGCCGGTGGCGCCGTCGTACACGCAGGTGATCTGGCTCTTGGCGTCCGGACGCAGCCACGGCAGGCGGCCGTCCTTGCGCAGTTCGGCCTGGCGCTGCACCAGACGGTGCGCATAGTAGATCGGGAACGGCATCAGCGTCGGCGTTTCGTCGCAGGCGTAGCCGAACATCAGGCCCTGGTCGCCGGCGCCCTGATTCAGGTCCAGGCCCTCGCCTTCGTTCACGCCTTGGGCGATGTCCGGCGATTGCTTGTCGTAGCAAGCCATCACCGCGCAGCCGCGGTAGTCGAAGCCCAGCTCGGAGTCGTCGTAGCCGATGCGCTTGATGGTCTCGCGAGCTATCTTGATGTAATCGATGTTGGCGGTGGTGGTGATCTCGCCGGCCAATACGACCAGGCCGGTGTTGACCAGCGTCTCGGCCGCGACGCGCGCGTGCTTGTCCTCGCGCAGGATCGCATCGAGGATGGCGTCGGAAATCTGGTCGGCTACCTTGTCCGGATGGCCTTCGGAAACCGATTCGGAGGTAAACAGGTATTCACTCATTTATTATGCGTTCCCAAAAAATACAAAACCCCGTGATGGTAGAATAGGCCGCTTTCAGATCAAGACCGCTCAGCTTATGTCCAAGCTAGTCCAACTGCTACTGACCTTCCTGGCGAGCCTCCCATTATCCTGGCTACAAGGTTTGGGCGCCGCTCTGGGGCGGCTGACTTACCTCGCATCGCCCCGTTTTGCGGCGCGGCTGCGGGAAAATCTTGGTTTTAGTAAAATCTACGAAACCTATCAGCTTTTACCGCAGCAAGTCAAACTAGCAGCAGCGGAAACCGGCAAGGGCGCGCTGGAGCTGGCCATCGCCTGGTGCCGCAGCCCGGAAGACATCGCCGCCATGGTCAAGCAGTGCCACGGCTGGGAGCATGTCGAGACCGCTCTGGAACAGAATAACGGCATCGTCTTCATCACACCACATCTGGGCAGCTATGACATCGCCGGCCGCTACATCAGTTCGCGGTTGCCGTTTCCGCTGACCGCGATGTACCGGCCGCCCAAGCTACAGTGGCTGGAGCCGGTGATGCAGGCCGGCCGCGCGCGCGGCAAGGGCAAGACCGCGCCGGCCACCGCCGCTGGCGTGAGAGTGCTGATGAAGGCGCTGAAATCCGGCGAAGCCACCATCATCCTGCCCGACCAGGCGCCCGGCAATGGCGAAGGCGTATGGGCGCCCTTCTTCGGCCGCCCGGCCTACACGATGACGCTGGCGCCCCGCCTGGCGCAGATGAACAAGGTCACCACGCTGTTCTTCGTCGGCGAGCGCTTGCCCGGCGGACAGGGTTTCATCGTCCATATCGAACCGCTGGCTCAGCCGTTCACCGGCGACAAGGAAGCCGACTGCGCGCTGATGAACACCCAGGTGGAAAACCTGATCCGCCGCTTCCCCAGCCAGTATCTGTGGAGCTATAACCGCTACAAATGCCCGGCCGGCGTCACCCGGCCGGACACCGAACAACAAGGACACGCATGAAATTCGCTTTCGCCCTGCTGTGGCTGATTCGCCTGCTGCCGATGCGGGCCATCGGCCTCATCGCCGCCGGCCTGGGCAACCTCGCCTACCTGCTGGCGCGCGGCCGCCGCCGCGTCGGCCTGATCAATCTGCGGCTGTGTTTCCCAGACATGCCGCTGGCCGAACGCAAGCGACTGATCCGCAAGAACTGCCAGCACATGATACGGCTGGCGCTGGAGTACGGCGTGTGCTGGTGGAGTTCGGCCAAGCGGATCGACAATCTGGTGGACATCAAGAACCTGCATTACGTCACCGCTCTTCGCGACAAGGGCGAGGATGTGATCCTGTTCTATCCGCACTTCGTCGGCTTCGAGATGTGCGTCTACGCGCTTAACCAGTACATCCCGCTGGTCAGCGTGTATTCGCACCAGAAGAACGAGGCGCTGGACAAGCAGATCTACGCCGGACGCCAGCGCTACGACAACGCCTACATCGTGTCGCGCCAGGAAGGCCTGCGTCCCATCATCAAGGCGATGCGCAAGGACCACGCGCCCTTCCTGTATCTGCCGGACCAGGATTTCGGCGTCCGCGACTCGCTGTTCGTCGACTTCTTCGGCGTCAAGGCGGCCACCATCACCGGAATGTCGCGCATCGCCAAGCTGGCTCGCGCCAAGGTGGTGCCGGCGATCCCCCGCCGCGTCGGCGATCGCTTCGAGCTGGAGTTCTACCCGCCTTGGGACGGCTATCCCAGCGAAGACATCGAGGCCGATACCCGCCGCATGAACGCTTTCCTGGAAGACCGCGTCCGCGAAATTCCAGACCAGTATTTCTGGCTGCACAAACGCTTCAAGAACCGCCCGCAGGGCGAGACGCGCGTCTATTGATCCGGCAGGCCGGGCGCTTGCCCGGCCTCAAATGTCACTCACCTAATCCGATGGCAGTCTTCCAACTTACGGTATATTGTTAACCGCCGTTAACATACGCACACGTATTTAAAACAGGAAGATTGTTAATGATAAAACAAACGCTTTTCACCGCCGCCCTGGCAGCCGCCCTGCTGTCCGGCTGCGCCACCGAGTCGTCCCAGACGCTCGCGGTCGCGCAGGTCGCCAGCGCCAACAAGCCTTACAACGGTCCGCGCGCACCGATTTCGGTCGGCAAGTTCGACAACCGCTCCAGCTTCATGCGCGGCATCTTCTCCGATGGCGTCGACCACCTGGGCAGCCAGGCCAAGACCGTGCTGATCACCCATCTGCAGCAGAGCAACCGCTTCAACGTGCTTGACCGCGACAACCTGGCGGAGATCAAGCAGGAAGCCGGCCTGAAGAAGCAGGCGCAAGCGCTGAAGGGCGCCGACTACGTGATCACCGGCGACGTCACCGAATTCGGCCGCAAGGAAGTGGGCGACCACCAGCTGTTCGGCATCCTCGGCCGCGGCAAGCAACAGATCGCCTACGCCAAGGTCAGCTTGAACGTGGTCAACACCCAAACCTCCGAAGTCGTCTTCTCTTCCCAGGGCGCCGGCGAATACTCGCTGTCCAATCGCGAGATCATCGGTTTCGGCGGCACCGCCAGCTACGACTCCACGCTGAACGGCAAGGTGCTGGATCTGGCCATGCGCGAAGCGGTCAACAACCTGGTCAACGGCATCGACTCCGGCGCCTGGACGCCCGGCAAATAAGCCTCAACCCACACAAAAACAAAACCGAGACAATGAAAACGAAAAGCATCAAACCGCATCGCCGCGTGATCGGCATGCTGGCCGGCTGCGCGCTGCTCAGCGCCTGCGCGACCGGCCCCAAGACTCTCTATCAATGGGAGTCGTACCAACCGGAAGTGTATGAATACCTGAAAGGCGACGGCGCGGACGCTCAGAAGCAGATCTCCGTGCTGGAAGAAGGGCTGCAGAAGATCCGCGCCAAGGGCAATCAGGAGCCACCGGGCTATCACGCCCATCTGGGCATGTTGTACGCAAACGCCGGCAACACCGACCGGATGGCGCAGGAGTTCGAAGCCGAGAAGAAGCTGTTCCCCGAATCCACTTCCTATCTTAACTTCCTGATGAGCAAGCTGAAAAAATAAGAGGACATCATGCTCAAACATCTCGTCAAGGCGATGCTGATCGCCTCTTTGGCCGCGCTGGCCACCGGCTGCGCCGCCCCGGTCGTCAATCGCGACTACACCGCCTACAAGCAGAGCCGTCCGCGCGCCATCCTGGTGCTGCCGCCGGTCAATGACTCGCCGGAAGTCAACGGCCCCATCGGCGTGCTGTCGCAGATGACCTACCCGCTGGCCGAAGCCGGCTACTACGTGGTCCCCGTCGCGCTGATGACGGAAACCTTCAAGCAGAACGGCCTCTCCACCGCCAACGACATTCAGGCGGTCTCTCCGGCCAAGCTGCGCGAGATCTTCGGCGCAGATGCCGCGCTGTACACCACGGTCAAGCGCTATGGCGTGCGCTACAGCGTGCTGGACAGCGTCGCGGAAGTGGAAGTGCAAACCAAGCTGGTGGATCTGAAAAGCGGCCAGGAGCTGTGGGCCGGCAGCGCCGCCGCCAACAACGCCAACAGCAACAACAATAATGCGGGCGGACTGGTGGGCATGCTGATCAACGCCGCGATCAAGCAGATCGTCAACAGCGCCACCGACGCCACCTATCCGGTCGCCGGCATGGCCAGCAATCAGCTGCTCTCCGCGGGGCACGCCAACGGCGTGCTGTACGGCCCTCGCTCGCCGCAATACGGCACCGACTGAGCGTCTAGCTTACGGATGGAAAGCCGCCCGGCCTCACGGCCGGGCGGCTTTTTCATGCCTCGCTCACCATTTGGGCAACAGGAAGGGCTGGGAGCAGGTGTCCTCCCGCTCTGCCGCCGGCGTGTCCATGAAGCTGTCCACCTCCGGGAAGCGGTCCAGCTTGTCCTTCTTCAGCGTGAACCACAGCTCGGTCAGCACGTTGCGTCCCTTGGCGTCCTTGGCGCAGCGCAGTTGCAGCGCGCCGCGCTCGCCGGTGGCGTAGCCCTTGGTGAACGCATCCTTCACTTCCGCGCCGGTGCGGGTCTGGCCGGCCTGGGCGCTCAGGTAGCGGCCAAAATCGCTGTCCACCACCGCTTCGCGCAGCTGCAGCGCGGTGGAGAAGAATTCGTTGGCGTCGTAGCCGAAGCACTGCGCATGCTTCACGTATTCATGGGTCTGCAGATCGCTGGCGAGCTGCGGCATCGTTTCCTTCAGCCTCTGCCGCAGCTCTTCGGACAGCAGCGGGACCGCCGTCACATGCGGCAGCATCGAGCAGCCCGACGCCCACCATTGCTGCACTTTCACGCCCTGGTCTTCAAGGCTCTTGGGTTCCGACGCCCACAAACCGTGCAGGCCGATCAATTCCTCCTTGGGCTGGCTCGGCAGACAGCCCTCTCCGCCCGCGGTGCAGAAGCCCGGCAGCCAGGCCAGCGCGAAGGTGTAATGGGCGAAATCGCCGTGGCGGGCTGGTTTCAGCTCATCGGCCTGGGCAACGCCCGCCAACAGGGCGAACAGGGAGACTGTCAGTAATTTGCGCATGATGATGACCATTGGGTTCATTCCGCATTTCATGCGGATATAAAATGTCAATTTCAATCAAAAAGCGATATTAAGCAAGGAGCCGCAACAAATGACAATAAAAAAAGCACTGCCTAGGCAGTGCTTTGTTGCTTGCGCGTTCGCGCGGCTATTGTCCTGGCTTGCGCCAGAAATAGCGGTAGACGAAGCCCGGAAAGGCCGCCACCACGAACAGCGCGAAAGTGGTGACGTAAAACTGCCAATTCTGCGCATGCACCGGCATCGTCTGCGCCTCCAGCAGGCGGGCCATCAGGCCCACCAGCAGATACAGCGCGACGAGCTCCAGCGCCTGCCAGCCGAAGTGCTTGCGCGCCACCTTGAACACGCAGGCCACGCGGGCGGTGGCGAACGGCAAGTTGGCGGCCGCCAGGGCCAGCAGCAGCAAGATCACGATGCCGGTCTGCATGGCCCAGTCCTTACATCATGCTCAGAGACTGGCGCATCACTTGCGCGCACAGCTCAAGCAGCGACTGCGGCAGGATGCCCACCGCCAGCAGCGCCAGCGCGTTCAGCGACAGCACCAGCTTCATGTCGGCGCGAACGTTGATCGGGGCGTTGTCCTGGGCGTCGTCAAAGTAGATGGCCTTGACCACGCGCAGGTAGTAGAAGGCGCCGATCACCGACATCAGCACGGAGAACACGGCCAGCTTGATCATGCCGATCTGCACCACGGCCTGGATCACCGCGAACTTGGCATAGAAGCCCGCCAGCGGCGGGATGCCGGCCATCGAGAACATGGCCAGCAGCATCAGCAGCGCGTACCAGCTGTTGCGGCTGTTCAGCCCCTTCAGATCGTCGATCTTCTCGCATTCGAAGCCCTTGCGCGACAGCGCCAGGATGATGCCGAAGCTGACCAGCGACATCGCCACGTACACCACCGCGTAGAACAGCGCGGCGGAGTAACCCTGCTTGGTGCCGGCCAGCACGCCCAGAAGCAAGAAGCCCATGTGCGAGATGGTGGAGTAAGCCAGCATCCGCTTGATGTTGGTCTGCACGATGGCGGTGATGTTGCCGATCGCCATCGACAGCACGGCGACGATGATCAGCATGCCTTGCCAGTCGCCCACCAGCGCGTCCAGGCCCTGGGCCAGGATGCGCAGCACGAACACGAAGGCGGCCAGCTTGGGGGCGGCGCCGACCATCAGCGTGACGGAAGTCGGCGAGCCTTGATAAACATCGGGCACCCACATGTGGAACGGCACGGCGCCCAGCTTGAAGCTCAGGCCGGCGACGATGAACACCAGGCCGAAGATCAGCAGCACGCCATTGGCGGAGTGCGACTTGATCGCCTTGGCGATGGCGGCCAGTTCCAGCGAGCCAGTGGCGCCGTAGATCATCGAGATGCCGTACAACAGCAGGCCGGAGGCCAGCGCGCCCAGCACGAAATACTTCATCGCCGACTCGGTGGCCGGGACGGAGTCGCGCTGCAGCGCGATCAGCGAGTACAGCGCCAGCGACAGCAGTTCCAGGCCCATATACAGGGTCAGGAAGTGCGAGGCGGACACCATCAGGTTCATGCCCAGGAGCGCGAACAGCGACAGCGAGAAGTACTCGCCCTTGAACAGGCCACGGTCGGCGGTGTACTGGCGGCTGTACACCAGCACGATGGCGGTGACGCCGTACATCGCCAGCTTGACCAGCGCCGCCAGCGGATCGGCGACGAACATGCCGGAGAACGTGGTCACCGGGTACGGGGTAAAGGTGCATACCTGCGCGACGGCGGCGCCGACCAGGGTCAGCAGCGTCAGGCCGTAGGTGATGCAGCGCTTTTCATCCGAGATGAAAAGATCCAGCATCAGCACCACCAGCAACGCGCCGATCAGGAACAGCTCCGGCATCGCGGGTATCAGGTTGAGATCAGCCCAATTCATTTGTGTGTATTCCTTCCGTCCTTACGGCAGCTTGGTCTGCGCGACGTGCGTGATCAGGTCGTTGACCGCCAGGTGCATCTTGGCGACGAAAGCCTGCGGGTACAGACCCATGCCCAGCACCATCAGGGCCAGGATGGCCAGCACCAGGAACTCGCGCTTGTTGACGTCGGACAGCTCGGCCACATGCTCGTTGGCCACATCGCCGAAGATCACGCGCTTGTACATCCACAGGGTGTAGGCGGCGCCGAAGATCAGCGTGGTGGCGGCCAGCGCGGCGTACCAGAAGTTCACCTGCACCGCGCCCATGATCACCATGAACTCGCCGACGAAGCCGGAAGTGGCCGGCAGGCCGGAGTTGGCCATCGCGAACAGCATCATGAAGGCGGCGAAGATAGGCATCTTGTTGGCCACGCCGCCGTAGTCGGCGATGTTGCGGCTGTGCACGCGGTCGTACATCACGCCGATGCAGAAGAACATCGCGGCGGAGACGAAGCCGTGGGACACCATCTGCACCAGCGCGCCTTCGACGGCCCACTGGTTCAGCTCGCTGCCGGTGAACAGGAACAGGCCCAGGGTCACGAAGCCCATGTGGGAGATGGACGAGTACGCAACCAGCTTCTTCATGTCGGACTGAACCAGCGCCACCAGGCCGATATAGACCACCGCCACCAGCGACAGGCCGATGATGATGGGCGACAGCTCGCGCGCGGCGTCCGGCATGATGGGCAGGATGAACCGCAGGAAGCCGTAGGCGCCGATCTTCAGCGTGATCGCGGCCAGCACCATGGAGCCGCCGGTCGGCGCTTCCACGTGGGCGTCAGGCAGCCAGGTGTGGACCGGCCACATCGGCACCTTCACCGCGAAGGACATGAAGAAGGCGACGAACAGCAGGATCTGCACCGTCAGCGAAATCTTGGCGATGTCGTGGAAAGCCAGGATCTCGAAGCTCTTGCCGGCCTGGAAGTACAGGTAGATCAACGCCACCAGCATCAGCAGCGAGCCGAGCAGCGTGTACAGGAAGAACTTGATCGACGCGTAGACGCGGCGCGGACCGCCCCAGACGCCGATGATCAGGTACATCGGAATCAGCATGCCTTCGAAGAAGACATAGAACAGGATGGCGTCCAGCGCGGCGAAAGCGCCGTTGATCAGGCCGGACATGATCAGGAAGGCGGCCATGTACTGCGACACGCGCTTCTGGATCACTTCCCAGCCAGCGATCACCACCAACAGCGTGGTGAAGCTGTTGAGCACCACGAACAGCATCGAGATGCCGTCCACGCCCAGGTGGTAGTTGATGTTGAGCGAAGCGATCCACGGCTTCATCTCTTCGAACTGCATGCCGCCGTTCAGGTTGTTGAACTCGGTGAACAGCGGGATCGACAGCAGGAAGCCCGCCAGGGCTCCCGCCACCGCCAGCCAGCGCGCCAGCGGCGCGCGCTGGTCGCCGCCGGTGGCCAGCACTACCAGGCCGGCCAGTATCGGCGTCCAGATCACCAGACTTAACAGATTTGTGAACATAGTCAAACCTATATTGTTATTTCAATCCCGGAATCCGGACTCAGCGCAGGATCAGCGGCAGGAACCACCAGGTCATCAGACCCAGCACGCCGATGATCATCGCGGTGGCGTAGCTGTAGATGAAACCGGTCTGCGCGCGGCGAACCACGCTGGAGAACCAGCCCACCAGCTTGGCGGTGCCATTGACCAGCAGGCCGTCGATCAGCAGCGTGTCGCCCACCTTCCAGAACAAGGTGCCCAGCGCGCGCGAACCCTTGGCGAACACGGCGAAATAGATCTCGTCCAGGTAGTACTTGTTTTCCAGCAGCTTGTGGATCGGAGCGCACTTTTCCTTGATGGCGGCCGGGATGTGCGGCGCCTTCATGTAGAAGTACCAGGCCACGACGACGCCGGCGATGGCCAGCCACAGCGGCAGCGTGGTGAACGAGTGCAGCGTCATGGCGAAGGCGCCGTGGAACTCGTGCGCCAGCTCTTCCATGCCCGGATGCGCTTCGTTGTTGACCGCGATCACGCCCTTGAAGAAGTCGCCGTAAACCAGCTTGTCGATGGCGAAGTAGCCCACCAGCACCGACGGAATGGCCAGCAGCACCAGCGGCAGCGTCACCACCCACGGCGATTCGTGCGGCTTGTCGTTCGGGCCCAGGCCATGATGGTGGTCGTGGGACACTTCTTCCTCATCGCTGTCGCCATGGTGCTCGTGGTGCGAGCCATGGTTCTCCATCCAGCGCTCCTTGCCGTGGAAGACCAGGAAGTACATGCGGAAGGAGTAGAAGGCGGTGATGAACACGCCAGCCACGACGGCGAAGTAGGCGAAGCCGGCCGCGGACAGATGCGAAGCGGCGACCGCCTCGATGATCGAGTCCTTGGAGTAGAAGCCGGAGAAGAACGGCGTGCCGATCAGCGCCAGCGAGCCCAGCAGCGAAGTCAGCCAGGTGATGGGCATGTACTTGCGCAGGCCGCCCATATTGCGCATGTCCTGATCGTGGTGCATGCCGATGATCACGGAGCCGGCCGCCAGGAACAGCAGCGCCTTGAAGAAGGCGTGGGTCATCACGTGGAACATCGCCACCGAGTACGCCGAAGCGCCCAGCGCCACGGTCATGTAGCCCAGCTGCGACAGCGTGGAGTAAGCCACCACGCGCTTGATGTCGTTCTGGACGATGCCGAGGAAGCCCATGAACAGCGCGGTGATCGAGCCTGCCACCATCACCACGTTCAGCGCGGTGTCGGACATCTCGAACAACGGGCTCATGCGCGACACCATGAAGATGCCGGCGGTCACCATGGTGGCCGCGTGGATCAGCGCCGAGATCGGGGTCGGGCCTTCCATCGAGTCCGGCAGCCACACGTGCAGCGGGAACTGGGCGGATTTGCCCATCGCACCGATGAACAGCAGGATGCAGGTGACGGTCAGCAGCGACCATTGCTGGCCGGGAATGATCTCGATGGTCTTCTGCGCCAGCGCCGGCGCGGCGGCGAACACGTCGCTGTAGTTCAGCGAGCCGCCGAAGTAGGCCAGCACCAGGCCGATGCCCAGCAGGAAGCCGAAGTCGCCGACGCGGTTGACCAGGAAGGCCTTCAGGTTGGCGAACACCGCGGTCGAGCGCTTGAACCAGAAGCCGATCAGCAGATAGGACACCAGGCCCACAGCTTCCCAGCCGAAGAACAGCTGGACGAAGTTGTTGCTCATCACCAGCATCAGCATCGAGAAGGTGAACAGCGAGATGTAGCTGAAGAAACGCTGGTAGCCCGGATCGTCCTGCATGTAGCCGATGGTGTAGATATGCACCATCAGCGACACGCTGGTGACCACCACCAGCATCATCGCGGTCAGCGAGTCGACCAGGAAGCCGACCGAGTACTCGTAGCCGCCGACGGTCAGCCAGGTGTAGACCGGTCCGTTGAACACTTCCGCGCTTCCATTGAGGAAACCCAGAAGCACCTTGAGCGACAGCGCGGCGGACACCGCCACGCCGGCTATCGTCACGACGTGCGAGGCGCGCCGTCCGATCGCCCATCCAAACAGGCCCGCAATGATGGAACCCGCCAACGGGGCGAGTGCAATCAGCAGGTATAAGCTCTTCATATCCATGCTTTTGTGCTTTGTAATGGTTCCGGTTTGCCGTTAGCCCTTGAGGCTGCCCAAGTCTTCAACGTTGATGCTCTGCAGGTTGCGGAACAGCACCACCAGGATCGCCAGACCAATGGCGGACTCGGCGGCGGCAACCGTCAGGATGAAGAACACGAAGATCTGGCCTGCCGAATCCGACAGGTAGTGCGAGAACGCGATGAAGTTGAAATTCACCGCCAGCAGCATCAGCTCGATGGCCATCAGCAGGATGATCAGGTTTTTCCGGTTCAGGAAAATCCCGAGCACGCTGATGGCGAACAGGATGGCGGCCAGCACCAGAAAGTGAGTCAGTGTCAGCACGTTTCCTCCCTTATTGGTTGATTGGCCGTCAGGCCTGTTGCTCACCGGAATCGGCCTGTTCGGCTTCTTCCACTTTTTTCACGGCGTCCATCTTGACGATGCGGACGCGGTCTTCGCGGCGCACCTTCACCTGGACGGCGGGGTCGATCGTCTTGGTGTCCTTGCGCGCGCGCATGGTCAGGCCGATGGCGGCGATCATCGCCAGCAACAGCACGACCGCCGCGATCTCGAACGGCAGCAGATAGGTGGTGTACAGCTGGCTGCCCAGCATCTTCACATTGCTGAAGTCGGCGGCCAGCGGCGCGGCGGCCTTGTACTGCGACAGCGCGGCCTGCGGGCTGACCAGGATCAGCGCCATTTCGAACACCATGATGGCGCCGACGGTGGCGGCCACCGGCAGGTTCTTCCAGAAACCTTCGCGCAGCTTCTCGATGTTGATGTCCAGCATCATCACCACGAACAGGAACAGCACCATCACCGCGCCGACATAAACCAGCACCAGCGTGATCGCCAGGAACTCCGACTCCATCAGCAGCCAGTGGCCGGCGCTGGTGAAGAAGGCCAGCACCAGGAACAGCGCGGCGTGAACCGGGTTCTTGGCGGTGACCACCCGCACGCCGGCGAAGACCAGAATGGCGGACAGAACGTAGAAAATTACCGTAGTTAGGTTCATGGCCTCCCCTTAGCGATACTTGGCGTCGGCCGCCTTGTTGGCGGCGATTTCGGCCTCGTACTTGTCGCCGATGGCCAGCAGCATCGGCTTGGTGTAGTAGAGGTCGCCACGTTTTTCACCGTGGTATTCGAAGATGTGGGTTTCCACGATGGCGTCCACCGGACAGGCTTCCTCGCAGAAGCCGCAGAAGATGCACTTGGTCAGATCGATGTCGTAGCGCGTGGTGCGGCGGGTGCCGTCGTCGCGCTGCTCGGACTCGATGTTGATGGCCAGCGCCGGACACACCGCCTCGCACAGCTTGCACGCGATGCAGCGCTCTTCGCCGTTGGCGTAGCGGCGCTGCGCGTGCAGGCCGCGGAAGCGCGGCGAAATCGGCGTCTTCTCTTCCGGGAACTGCACCGTGATCTTGCGGGCGAAGAAGTAGCGGCCAGTGACCATAAGGCCCTTGACCAGCTCCACCAGCAGGAAGGTCTTGAAAAAGTTGCGGATCGAATTCATTTTTTCACCTATCCCCTGTCTCAGTGCCAGATGGACAGCGGGGTAAACATCCACACGCCCACCACCAGAATCCACGCCAGGGTCACCGGGATGAACACCTTCCAGCCCAGACGCATGATCTGGTCGTAGCGATAGCGCGGGAAGGTGGCGCGGAACCACAGGAAGCAGAACAGCACCATCGACACCTTGATCGCCAGCCAGTGGAAACCGCCGGCGCCCAGGATGCCCCACGACGCCGGGAACGGCGACAGCCAGCCGCCCAGGAACAGCAGCGCGGTCAGCGCGGCGACCAGGATCATGTTGGCGTATTCGGCCAGGAAGAAGATCGCGAACGCCATGCCCGAATATTCAACGTGGAAACCGGCGACGATTTCCGACTCGCCTTCCGCCACGTCGAACGGCGCGCGGTTGGTCTCGGCCACGCCGGAGATCAGGTAGACGATGAACAGCGGGAACAGCGGAATCCAGTTCCAGGACAGCAGCGAACCGCCGCCCATGCCGAAAGACTGCTGCTTGACGATGTCGACCAGGTTCAGGCTGCCGGAAACCATCAGCACGCCCACCAGCGCGAAGCCCATCGCCAGCTCGTACGAAACGATCTGGGCGGCGGAACGCATGGCGCCGAGGAAGGAGTACTTCGAGTTGCCCGCCCAGCCGGCGATGATCACGCCGTACACGCCCATCGAGGTCAGCGCCAGGATGTACAGCAGCGAAGCGTTGACGTTGGCCACCACTAGGTGTTCGGTGAACGGAATCACCGCCCAGGCCGCCAGAGCCGGTCCGATGGACAGCACCGGCGCCAGCAGGAACAAGCCCTTGCTGGAGTTGGTGGGCAGGATGATTTCCTTCATCAGCAACTTCACCGCGTCGGCGATGGGCTGCAGCAGACCGAAATAACCGACCCGGTTCGGGCCGATGCGGATCTGCATGTAGCCGATCACCTTGCGCTCGGCCAGCGTCAGATACGCCACGCAGCCCAACATCGGCAGCACGATGGCGATGATCTTCAGCAGGGTCCACACCAGGAGCCCTGCGTCAGTGCCAAGAATACCTTGCAAGAACTCCATCGTTTACCCCTGCTTGATCTCGATTGCGTCGAACATGCCGCCCAGCGCCAGCGTGGAAGCGTGCGCGGCGGCGACCCGTACCACGTCGGCCGGCAGGCTGTCGTCGGCTTCGACCGAAACGCGCGCCTCGCCCTCGCCCTGCTTCAGCAACGCGGTGGAACCGGCTGCCACGCCCAGCTTGGCCAGCAGGCCGCTGTGCGCGCGGACGACGGCGGCGCCCTTGGCTTCATTGGTTTGCTGCAGCGACGGCGCGCGACGGCAAATGGCGTCGGCTTGGTACATCGGCACTTCGCCTACGCGGACGATGCCGGAGGACACGGCCGGATCGGCTGCGACCTTGGACAGCGCGTTGTTCAGCTTGGAGGCCAGATCGCCGAACTCGGCGCGGACTTCCTCGGCGCTGTTCTGCTCGAAGCCTGACAGGCCCAGCATATTGCCCAACACGCGCAGCACCTTCCAGGCCGGACGGGTTTCGCCCAGCGGCTTCACCACGCCATTGAAGGTCTGCAGCTTGCCTTCCATGTTGACGAAGGAGCCGGCGGTTTCGGAGAACGGCGCGACCGGCAGCAGCACGTCGGCGTAGTCCAGCAGGCCCTGGCCCTTGTAGGCGGTCAGCGCGATCACGGTGGCGGCCTGCTTCATCGCGGCCACGGCGGCCTGCGGGTTGTAGCTGTCGAACTCCACTTCGGTGTTCAGCAGGAAGTAGGCCTTTTTCGGCTTGGCGATCATCGCGGCGGCGTTGCCGCCGGCCTTCGGCAGCGCGCCCACCAGCTCGGCGCCCACGCTGTTGGCGGCTTCGGCCAGAACACCGAAACGCGCGCCCGACAGGCGGGAGATTTCCTGAGCCAGCGACAGCAACTGGCCGTAGGCCGGATGATGTTGCGCGACATTGCCCAGCACCACGAACGCGGTTTCCGCGCCGGTCAGGCTTTCGGCGATGCGACGGGCTTCGGCGGAAACTTCAACCGCGGCCAGGTCGATCTCGCTAGCGCCTGCCTTGATCTCAGCCACGGCCTTCAGCACCTGCGACAGCGCGTTCACCAGCGCCAGCGGCGACACGATCAGCTTGCCGTTGATCTTGGTCAGCAGATTGTCGTCGGCGACGTGGATAATGTTGAGGTCGGCGCCCTTCTTGACCGAGGCGCGCAGGCGGGAAGCCAGCAGCGGCTGTTCCTTGCGCAGCGAGGCGCCCACCGCCAGCACCGACTTGGCGTCGGCCAGTTCGGCGATGGTGGAGCCCAGCCATTCGGCGCCCTGCTTGGCGCTGTCGGCGGAGAAGTCGCTGCGGCGCAGGCGGTAGTCGATGGCGTTCACGCCGAAAGCGCGCGCCAGCTTCTGCGCCAGGTGCAGCTCCTCGGTGGTGGAGTGCGGGTTCAGCAGGAAGCCGATGGCGTCCTTGCCATGATCGGCGGACACGCCGTTCAGGCCCTTGACCACGTAGTTCAGCGCGGTTTCCCAGTCGGTCTCGTGCCACTTGCCGTCGAACTTGATCATCGGCTTGGTGAGACGCTCGGCGCTGTTCAGGCCTTCGTAGGAGAAGCGGTCGCGGTCGGCGATCCAACACTCGTTGATGGCTTCGTTTTCCAGCGGCAGCACGCGCATCACTTCGTTGCTCTTCACCTGGACCACCAGGTTGGAGCCGAGGCCGTCGTGCGGGCTCACCGACTTGCGGCGCGACAGCTCCCAAGCGCGGGTACTGTAGCGGAACGGCTTGGACGTCAGCGCGCCCACCGGGCACAGGTCGATCACGTTGCCGGAGATTTCCGAGTCCACGGTCTTGCCCAGGAACGGCAGGATCTCGGAGAACTCGCTGCGGTTGGCCATGCCGATTTCCTGGAAGCCGCCCACTTCTTCAGTGAAGCGGACGCAGCGCGTGCAGTGGATGCAGCGCGACATTTCCTCGGCGGAAACCAGCGGACCCATGTCCTTGCCCACCACCACGCGCTTCTCTTCCTCGTAACGCGAGGTGGAGTTGCCGTAGCCGACCGCCAGATCCTGCAGCTGGCATTCGCCGCCCTGGTCGCAGATCGGGCAATCCAGCGGGTGGTTGATCAGCAGGAATTCCATCACGCCCTGCTGGGCCTTCTTGGCCAGCGGCGACGCGGTATGGACCTTCATGCCGTCGGTGACGGGGGTGGCACAGGCCGGCAGCGGTTTCGGCGCCTTTTCCACTTCCACCAGGCACATCCGACAGTTGGCCGCGATGGACAGCTTCTTGTGGTAGCAGAAGTGCGGAATATAGGTGCCCACCGAATGGGCAGCCTCGATGACGGTGCTGCCTTGCGGCACCGTCAGTTTCTTACCGTCGATTTCGATTTCAAGCATCGCTCAACACCATTTGTGATCCACCAAGGTCTTTCCGTGTTCGATCGCGTACTCGAACTCCTCGCGGAAATGCTTGGTGAAACTGCGAACCGGGAACACCGCGGCGTCGGCCAGCGCGCAGATGGTGCGGCCGGCCATGTTGTTGCCCACGGAATCCAGGAGCTCCAGATCGCCCTTGCGGCCTTGGCCATTGACGATGCGATGGATCACCTTGTACAGCCAGCCGGTGCCTTCGCGGCACGGCGTGCACTGGCCGCAGGATTCTTCGTGGTAGAAATAGGCCAGACGCTCCAACGCCTTGACCATGCACACGTCCTCGTTCATCACGATCACGGCGCCTGAACCCAGCATTGAGCCAGCCTTGGCGATGCTGTCGTAGTCCATCGTGCACTGCATCATGATGTCGGCCGGCAGCACCGGAGCGGACGAGCCGCCCGGGATCACCGCCTTCAGCTTCTTGCCGTCGCGCATGCCGCCGGCCATTTCCAGCAGCTCGGAGAACGGGGTGCCCAGCGCGATCTCGTAGTTGCCCGGACGGTTGACGTGGCCGGAAACCGAGAACAGCTTGGTGCCGCCGTTGTTCGGCTTGCCCTTCTCGAGGAAGGTCTGCGCGCCGTCGCGGATGATGAACGGCACCGAGGCGAACGATTCGGTGTTGTTGATGGTGGTCGGCTTGCCGTACAGGCCGAAGCTGGCCGGGAACGGCGGCTTGAAGCGCGGCTGGCCCTTCTTGCCTTCCAGCGACTCCAGCAGCGCGGTTTCTTCGCCGCAGATGTAGGCGCCGTAGCCGTGATGGGCGAACAGGTCGAAGTTGAATCCGGAGCCCAGGATGTTCTGGCCCAGGAAACCCGCCTTGCGCGCCTCTTCCAGCGCCTCTTCGAACAGCACGTAGTCTTCGAAGATTTCGCCGTGGATGTAGTTGTAACCCGCCTTGGTGCCCATCGCGTAACCGGCGATGATCATGCCCTCGATCAGCGAGTGCGGGTTGTAGCGGATGATGTCGCGGTCCTTGAAGGTGCCCGGCTCGCCCTCGTCCGTATTGCAGACGACGTACTTGTCGCCCGGGAACGAGCGCGGCATGAAGCTCCATTTCAGGCCGGTCGGAAAGCCCGCGCCGCCGCGGCCGCGCAGGCCGGAGTTCTTCACTTCCGCGATCACGTCTTCCTGCGTCATCTTGGAATCGAGGATGCGGCGCAGCGCCTGGTAGCCGCCGCGGGCCACGTAGGCGTCCAGACGCCAGCAGTCGGGCTGGCTGGTGTCGACGCCGTCGAAAATCACGCCATTAGCGAAGACAGCCATTATTTCAACTCCGCCAGTTTTTTATCGATTGCTGCGGGCGTCATGAAGCTGCACATCTTGTGGTTGTTCACCAGCAAGACCGGCGCGTCGCCGCAGGCGCCCATGCATTCGCCTTCCAGCAGGGTGTACATGCCGTCGGCGCTGGTTTCGCCGATGGCGATGCCCAGCTTCTTCGAGATGTACTCCGCGGCGTTGACGCCGCCGGACAGCGCACAGGGCAGGTTGGTGCAGACGGTGATCTTGAATTTGCCCACCGGCTTCATGTCGTACATGTTGTAGAAGGTGGCGACTTCGTAGGCGGCCACCGGGGCGATGCCCAGGTAGTTGGCCACGAACTCGATCAGCTCCTGGTTCAGGCAGCGCGCTTCCGGGGTTTCACCGGCGGCGCGCCGCTCGTCCAGCGCGATGCGCAGCGCGCCCATGACGGCGGAGCGCTTCTGGTCGGCCGGATATTTGGCGACCTCGCGGTCGATCAAGGCTAGCGATTGTGCGGACAGCATCAGCGGTCAATCTCCCCAAACACGATATCCTGCGTACCGATGATCGCGACGACGTCGGCGATCATGTGGCCCTTGGCCATCTCGTCCAGCGCGGCCAAATGGGCGTAACCCGGCGCGCGGATCTTGAGGCGGTACGGTTTGTTGGCGCCGTCGGACACCAGGTAGATGCCGAACTCGCCCTTCGGGTGCTCCACCGCGGCGTAAGCCTCGCCTTCCGGCACGTGCATGCCTTCGGTGAACAGCTTGAAGTGGTGGATCAGGTCTTCCATATTGGACTTCATGCCTTCGCGCGAAGGCGGAGCCACCTTATGGTTGTCGGTGATCACCGGGCCGGGGTTGGCGCGCAGCCAGGCCACGCACTGCTGGATGATGCGGTTGGATTGGCGCATTTCCTCGACGCGCACCAGGTAGCGGTCGTAGCAGTCGCCGCCCACGCCCACCGGCACGTCGAAGTCCATCTTGTCGTACACGTCGTACGGCTGGGTCTTTCGCAGGTCCCAGGCGATGCCGGAACCGCGCAGCATCGGGCCGGTCATGCCCAGGTTCAGCGCGCGCTCGGCCGTCACCACGCCGATGCCCACCGTCCGTTGCTTCCAGATACGGTTGTCGGTCAGCAGGGTTTCGTACTCGTCGACATAGCCCGGGAAACGGTCGGTGAAATCGCTGATGAAGTCCAGCATCGAGCCCTTGCGGCCTTCGTTCAGGCGCGCCAGCTCTTTGGCGTTCTTGATCTTGGATACGGTGTACTGCGGCATGCTGTCCGGCAGGTCGCGGTAGACGCCGCCCGGACGGAAGTAAGCCGCGTGCATGCGCGCGCCCGACACCGCCTCGTAGCAGTCCATCAGATCTTCGCGCTCGCGGAAGGCGTACAGGAACATGGTCATCGCGCCGATGTCCAGCGCGTGGGCGCCGATCCACAGCAGGTGGTTCAGCACGCGGGTGATTTCGGCGAACATCACGCGGATGTACTGCGCGCGCTCCGGCACCTCGATGCCCATCATCTTCTCGATGGCCAGGCAGTAGGCATGCTCGTTGCACATCATGGACACGTAGTCGAGACGATCCATGTACGGCAGCGACTGGATGAAGGTCTTGCTTTCGGCCAGCTTCTCGGTGCCGCGGTGCAGCAGGCCGATGTGCGGGTCGGCGCGCTGGACGACTTCGCCGTCCAGTTCCAGCACCAGGCGCAGCACGCCGTGCGCGGCCGGGTGTTGCGGGCCGAAGTTGAGGGTGTAGTTACGGATCTCAGCCACCGTAATTCTCCTCGCGAATGATGCGCGGCGTGATCTCGCGCGGTTCGATGGTGACAGGCTGATAGATCACGCGCTGCTGGGTCGGGTCGTAGCGCATTTCCACGTGTCCGGACAGCGGGAAGTCCTTGCGGAACGGGTGGCCGACGAAACCGTAGTCGGTCAGCAGGCGGCGCAGGTCGGGGTGGCCTTCGAACACGATGCCGTACAGATCGAACGCTTCGCGCTCGAACCAGTTGGCGGCGTTCCAGACGTCGTTGACCGAGGGGATCACCGGGAAATCGTCGTCTGCGGCGAAGACGCGCAGGCGGATGCGATGGTTCAGCTTGACGGACAGCAGATGGTACACGGCGGCGAAGCGCGGGCCGTCCCACGGCTCGTCGCGGTAGGCGCTGTAGTCCATGCCGCAGACGTCGATGCACTGCTCGAAGGCGAGGTCGGCGTGGTCGCGCAGCGTCAGCGCCACGGACGGCAGATCGGACGCCTTGCAGACGATGGTCAGCTCGTCCAGAGCCAGCGCGCTGCTCACGAGCTTGTCGCCCAGCGCCGCGGCAACGACCGAACCCAACGCTTCCATTTTCTTGGAGGCCATAGTTTCTACCTTAGCGGGCGATGGTGTTGGTACGTTTGATCTTGTTCTGCAGCTGGATGATGCCGTACAGCAGCGCTTCCGCGGTCGGCGGACAGCCCGGCACGTAGACATCCACAGGCACGATGCGGTCGCAGCCGCGAACTACAGAATAGGAATAGTGATAGTAGCCGCCGCCGTTGGCACAGGAGCCCATCGAGATCACCCAGCGGGGCTCGGCCATCTGGTCGTAAACCTTGCGCAGGGCCGGCGCCATCTTGTTGCACAGCGTGCCGGCGACAATCATCAGGTCGGACTGGCGGGGGCTGGGACGGAACACGACGCCGAAGCGGTCGAGGTCATAACGCGCCGCGCCGGCGTGCATCATTTCCACCGCACAACAGGCCAGGCCGAAGGTCATCGGCCACAGAGAACCCGTGCGGGTATAGTTGATAAGCTTGTCGGCTGTCGTGGTGACGAAGCCTTTCTCCAGAATCCCTTCTACTCCCATTCCAGAGCTCCCTTCTTCCACATGTAGACGAAGCCGAGCGTCAGCACGGCCAGAAATTCGACCATCACGCCCAAACCATAGACGCCCAGATCCTTCAACACCACCGCCCACGGAAACAGGAAGGCGATTTCCAGGTCGAACAGGATGAAGAGAATGGCGATCAGGTAATAGCGGACGTCAAACTTCATGCGGGCATCTTCGAAGGCCTCGAAGCCGCATTCGTATGGAGAAAGTTTCTCAGCGTCGGGACGGTTTGGTGCCAGCAGTTTGCCCAAGACAATAGGGCCCACGCCGACCAGAAGTCCGACGATGACAAACATCAGAATGGGAAAGTAGTTTTGCAGCATTTCCCGTACACCCCCAAAAAAAGAGGGGTCGCCCCCTCTTGGCTCCAAATAAAACAGGCCACCGGAGTCCCGGTGGCCTGTTTTTGAATGGTGGTGCCGACAGTGAGACTCGAACTCACACAGCTTTCGCCACTACCCCCTCAAGATAGCGTGTCTACCAATTTCACCATGTCGGCACAGCAAAGCTTTAAATTGTTACTCCGGGATTTTGGAAGCCGTTCCCGAAGCATTTTTATTAGGCGCGCCTGCCGGGATTTGCGGCACAGCCTGTTCAATCTTACCGCCCATCACGCCGAGATCGCTCTTTCCACCCCCGGAAAGAAAGACCAGCGCCAAAGAAGTCGAGAAAAACACCGCGGCAGCAACCGCGGTCGTTCTGCTCAAGAAATTCGCAGAACCAGACGCCCCGAACAGACTGCCGGACGAGCCGCTACCAAAAGCCGCGCCCATATCCGCACCCTTGCCATGCTGCATCAGAACAAGGACGATGATAGATGCTGCGGACAGCAGATTTACAATCCAAATAAGCGTCTTGAGAAGTTCCATACTATATCATTTTTCCTGCGGCTTGGCAAATCACTCTGAATGAACCGGCGTCCAGAGAGGCCCCTCCGACCAGTGCTCCGCCGACGTTTTCCGTCGCCAGGATCGCCTCGGCATTCTCTGCTTTGACACTGCCGCCGTAGAGGACGCGAATCTTATCGGAGCCGGAAACGTTTTGCAAGCACCAATTTTTGATGAATGCATGGATTTCCGCGATCTGCTCAAGCGACGCCACCTTGCCGGTGCCGATGGCCCACACCGGTTCGTAGGCGACAACGTATTCACCATCGGCGATCTCGGCCAGGATGGCAAGCTGTTCCCGCACCACGTCGAGATAAGCGCCGGACTCGCGCTGCTCCAGCGTCTCCCCGACGCACAGCACCGGGACCACGCCAGCGGCGATGGCGTTGCGCATCTTGGCAAGCAAGGCGGCGTTGTCTTCGCGGAAATACTGGCGGCGCTCGGAGTGGCCGACCAACGCGTAGCGGCAGCCGACATCGGCCAACATCTCGGCGCTCACCTCTCCGGTGAAGGCGCCGTCGGCGGCGAAGCGGCTGACGTCCTGGGAGGACAAGGCGATGTTGCCGCCCTTCAGCTGTTCGGCCAGCGCCGCCAGGTAGACGGCGGGAACGGCGATGCCGACGCCTTCGCGATTGGTCTCTCCGTCGGCCAGCAATGCCGCCGCCAGCTGGCGGGCGCTGTCGCCGCGGGTGTTCATCTTCCAGTTGCCAATCACCAGTTTGCCGGACATGCGTTTCTCCACTTCATGTTGCTTGGTTGGCGCCGATTATAGCGCGCCCTCGCCCGCCGCTCCAATGGGCCTGGATCAAGCATTTACGACTTGTAATATTACTGAAAGATTCAACCGATACGATGGCGGCCATTACAAACGCAGTCCCATCCTTTCGTTCGGGAGTTAAGCAATGAAACAGTCTGTTCGTCTGGCCGCAGTCCTGGGTTCCACGCTTATCGCAGGCTCGGTCTACGCGGCTGACATCACCGGCGCCGGCGCAACCTTCCCCTACCCGCTGTACGCCAAGTGGGCGGCGACCTACAAGGGCAGCACCGGCAACAACATGAACTACCAGTCCATCGGTTCCGGCGGCGGCATCAAGCAGATCCAGTCCAAGACCGTCGATTTCGGCGCGTCCGACATGCCGCTGAAACCGGAAGAACTGGAAAAGTCCGGGCTGACTCAGTTCCCGACCGTGATGGGCGGCGTGGTGCCGGTCTACAACATCCCGGGCGTCGCCGCCGGCCAGATCAAGTTCACTGGCGCGCTGCTGGCAGACATCTACCTGGGCAAGGTAGGCAAGTGGAACGATCCGGCCATCGCCAAGCTGAACCCGGGCGTAAAGCTGCCTGACCAGCGCATCTCGGTCGTCCGCCGCTCCGACGGCTCCGGCACCACCTTCATTTTCACCAACTACCTGTCCAAGGTATCGCCGGAATGGGCGAAGGACGTCGGCTCCAACACCGCCGTCAGCTGGAAGGGCAGCTCGGTGGGCGGCAAGGGCAACGAGGGCGTGGCCAACTACGTGTCGCGCATCAAGGGCGCCATCGGCTATGTCGAATACGCCTACGCCAAGCAGAACAAGCTGGCCTACGGCCTGCTGCAGAACCAGTCCGGCGCCTTCGTGAAGCCGGATGAGGCCTCGTTCAAGGCCGCAGCCGCCAATGCCGACTGGAAGAAAGCGCCGGGCTTCTACCTGCTGCTGACCAACCAGCCGGGCAAGCAGAGCTGGCCGATCGCCGGCGCCACCTTCATCCTGATGCACAAGAAGCAGGACAAGCCGGCGCAGGCCACCGAAGTGCTGAAGTACTTCGACTGGGCATACAAGAACGGCGACAAAACCGCGCAGGAACTGGATTACATCCCGATGCCCGACAGCGTGAAGGGCGTGATCCGCACCAGCTGGAAACAAATCACCGACGGCAGCGGCAAGGCTGTCTGGAACTGACAGGCGACGCTTATACTGTCGCACCCAGGCCGGGGGGAGTTCGCTCTCTCCGGCCTTGTGTCTGAACCATCAAGAATCGGCGCATGCAAAAACTGAGCTATGAGCAGCAGCTGGGACGCCAGCAGCTGCTGGACAAAATCTTCCGGGTGACTACCCGCTGTTTCGCCTTCCTGGTGCTGGCGCTGCTGCTGGGCATCCTCCTTTCGCTGCTGGTCGGCGCCATGCCCAGCATCAAGGGCTTCGGCTGGAGCTTCCTGTTCAATACCGACTGGGATCCGGTGCAGGAGAAATTCGGCGCTGTCGTGCCCATCTTCGGCACCCTGGCCACCTCCTTCATCGCGCTGCTGATCGGCGTGCCGGTCAGCTTCGGCATCGCGCTGTTCCTGACCGAGCTGTGCCCGACCTGGCTCAAGCGCCCGCTGGGCATCGCCGTCGAGCTGCTGGCCGGCATTCCGTCCATCATCTACGGCATGTGGGGCCTGTTCGTGTTCGCCCCGTTCTTCGCCGACCACATCCAGCCGTGGCTGATCGACAACCTGGGCGAACTGCCGCTGCTGGGCTTCCTGTTTCAGGGCGCGCCGATGGGCATCGGCCTGTTCTCCGCCGGCCTGATCCTGGCCATCATGGTGATTCCGTTCATCGCCTCGGTGATGCGCGACGTGTTCGAAGTGGTGCCCACCATGCTGAAGGAGTCGGCCTACGGCCTGGGCTCCACCACTTGGGAAGTGGTGCGCTACGTGGTGCTGCCCTACACCAAGACCGGCGTCGTCGGCGGCATCATGCTGGGCCTGGGCCGCGCGCTGGGGGAAACCATGGCCGTCACCTTCGTGATCGGCAACTCCACCCGCTTTTCCACCAGCCTGTTCGAGCCGGGCAACTCCATCGCCTCCTCGCTGGCCAACGAGTTCGCCGAAGCCAACGGCGACCTGTACATGGGCTCGCTGATCGAGCTGGGCCTGATCCTGTTCTTCATCACCTTCGTGGTGCTGTCCTGCTCCAAACTGCTGCTGCTGCGCCTGAAGAAACAGGAAGGCAAGCCTTCCTGACATGAAAGACGTCACAACGATGAGCCAAGCGACAATGAACGACGCCTTGCGCACCGCCCCCGCATCCGGCCTGAAGCAGGATAGCCTCACTTACCGCCGGCGCCGGCTGGTCAACCGGCTGACCATGGCCGCGTCGATGCTGACCATGGTTTTCGGCCTGTTCTGGCTGTTCTGGATCCTGATCACGCTGCTGCAGCACGGCCTGTCCGGCATCAGCTGGCAGGTGTTCACCGAAAGCACGCCGCCGCCGGGCTCCGCCGGCGGCCTGGCCAACGCCATATACGGCAGCTTGGTGATGACCGCCTTCGGCACGCTGTTCGGCACGCCGATCGGCATCCTGGCCGGCATCTACCTGGCCGAATTCGGCCAGCGCGGCTGGCTGGCGCCCATCACCCGCTTCATCAACGACATCCTGCTGTCGGCGCCATCCATCGTGATCGGCCTGTTCGTGTACGAGGTGTACGTGGTGTCGGTCGGCCACTTCTCCGGCTGGGCCGGCTCCTTCGCCCTGGCCATCCTGGTGATCCCGGTGGTGGTGCGCACCACCGAGAACATGCTGCGCCTGGTGCCCAACAGCCTGCGGGAAGCCGCCGCCGCGCTCGGCGCGCCTCAATGGAAGGTAACGCTGACCGTGACGCTGCGCGCGGCGCAGGCCGGCGTGCTGACCGGCATCCTGCTGGCGGTGGCCCGGATTTCCGGCGAAACCGCGCCGCTGCTGTTCACCGCGCTGAACAACCAGTTCTTCAACAGCAACATGAACCAGCCGATGGCCAACTTGCCGATCGTGATCTTCCAGTTCGCGATGAGCCCCTATGAGGACTGGCACACGCTGGCCTGGGCCGGCTCGCTGCTGATCACTTTCAGCGTCCTCGCCCTGAACATCGTCGCCCGCTGGATGGGCGGCCGCAAGAATCAATCGAATTAAGGCATGACAACCATGACCAGCACCGCCTCCAAGCTCGAGGTCCGCGACCTGAATTTCTTCTATGGCAACTTCCACGCGCTGAAAGGCATCCAGCTGGAGATCGCGCCGCGCAAGGTGACCGCCTTCATCGGCCCGTCCGGCTGCGGCAAATCCACGCTGCTGCGCACCTTCAACCGCATGTACGAGCTCTACCCCGGCCTGCGCGCCGAGGGCGAGATCATGCTGGACGGCCAGAACATCCTGGCGCGCGACATCGACGTCAACCTGCTGCGCGCCAAGGTCGGCATGGTGTTCCAGAAGCCGACCCCGTTCCCGATGTCGATCTACGACAACATCACCTTCGGCGTGAAGCTGTACGAAAAGCTGTCCAAGGGCGAGATGGAAGACCGCGTCGAATGGGCGCTGCGCAAGGCCGCGCTGTGGGACGAGGTGAAGGACAAGCTCAAGCAGTCCGGCAACTCGCTGTCCGGCGGCCAGCAGCAGCGGCTGTGCATCGCCCGCGCGGTGGCCTCCAAGCCGGAGGTGCTGCTGCTGGACGAACCGACATCGGCGCTGGACCCGATCTCCACCGCCCACATCGAAGAGCTGATCCACGAACTGAAAGAGGACTACACCATCGCCATCGTGACGCACAATATGCAGCAGGCGGCGCGGGTGTCCGACTACACCGCCTATATGTATCTGGGCGAGCTGGTGGAGTTCGGCAACACCGACACCATCTTCACCACGCCGCAGAAAAAGGCTACCGAGGACTATATCACCGGCAAATTCGGCTGATTCCACCTTCGAACCCGGCTGGCGCACGCATCGCGCCAGCCGTTTTTCATGCCGTCCGGCTAAGCAATAATGATGACGCCATTTTGTAAAATCATGGACTTAGCCGTCTTGCAACCCTGGGCTGTCAAGAAGATTTTGCCGTTTTCGCAGGCAAAACCACACGCTTTATTTTTTTTTTATAAAGACTTGACGGCCATGGCGCGGAACACAACAATCCCGCCTTTACGATAAACGCTGACTCGCCATGCTGGACCTGTTTTCCGGGCTCGATACCCATGTAGCCATCACTTTGATGCTTTCTCTGGGCTTCGTGCTCGCCTTTGAGTTCATCAACGGTTTTCACGATACCGCCAACGCCGTCGCCACCGTCATCTACACCCAGTCGATGAAGCCGCGCCTCGCCGTGTTCTATTCCGGCGTCTGCAACTTCCTCGGGGTGATGAGCGGCGGCCTGGCCGTCGCCTACGCCATCGTGCACCTGCTGCCGGTGGACCTGCTGATCTCGGTGAACACCAGCCGCGGCATGGCGATGGTGTTCGCCCTGCTCGCCGCCGCCATCCTGTGGAACCTCGGCACTTGGTATCTGGGCCTGCCGGCGTCCAGCAGCCACACGCTGATCGGCGCCATCCTCGGCGTGGGCGTGGCCAACAGCTTCATCAACAACACCTCGCTGTCGCACGGCATCAACTGGGGCAAAGCGATCGACGTCGGCGCCTCGCTGCTGGTGTCGCCGATTGCCGGCGCGATGATGGCGGGTCTGATCGTCATCCTGCTGCGGCGCTTCCGTCCACGCAGCAACGTCCATAAAACGCCGTACCAGCGCCAGCAGGTGGAAGGCCGCAAGCATCCGCCGTTCTGGACCCGCTTCATGCTGATCGTATCGGCGATGGGCGTCAGCTTCGCCCACGGCTCCAACGACGGCCAGAAGGGCGTGGGCCTGGTGATGCTGGTGCTGATCGGCATCGTGCCGGCTAAGTTCGTGCTGAACCTGGACAGCACCCCGTACCAGCTGGAACGCACCCGCGACGCGGCGCAGCACCTGCAGCAGTTCTACCAGCGCCACGAGGCCGATCTGTCCAAGATCATCGTCAAGTCCACCAGCACCAGCCAGTACGAGTGCCATCCACAGCAGACCGTGGCCACCGCTGACCAGTTGCTGAAACTGATGGGCGACGGCAACGACTACCATACCCTCAGCGCTTCGCAGCGCTGGGACGTGCGCACCCAGCTTTTGTGCCTGGACGACGCCGCCAAGAAGGCCGCCGATCTGCCCAAGCTGTCATCCGACGACAAGCAGCTGCTGAGCAATCTGCGCAAGGATCTGACCACCACCACCGAATACGCGCCCACCTGGGTGATCGTGGCCGTGGCCTTGGCGCTGGGCATCGGCACCATGATAGGCTGGCGCCGCGTGGTGAAGACCGTGGGCGAAGGCATCGGCAAGAAGGACATGACCTACGCCCAGGGCGTGGCCGCGCAGACCACCGCCGCCGTGTCGATCGGCCTGGCCAGCTGGTTCGGCTTCCCGGTGTCCACCACCCACGTGCTGTCCAGCGGCGTGGCCGGCACCATGATCGCCGACAAGGCCGGCCTGCAGATGAGCACGGTGCGCTCGATCGCGCTGGCCTGGCTGTTCACGCTGCCGGCCTCGATGGGCCTGGCCGCCGGCCTGTACTACCTGGCTGCGCACTGGTTCTGATCCACAACGCCCAAACGCAAAAGCCGCTCGATGAGCGGCTTTTTTCATGCTTGATCCAAGTCAACGGAGCTGCTGTCCGCGCTTGAACGAAAAATTCATTGATTGCTAATATACGCCTGCTTCATTAATGGTTTCTTTTGTTTGCAGCAATCCTCCCTCGCCGCCGCGATTTCCCCCAATCGCGGCGGATTTTTTTACGCCTTGAGGAATTGCTCGCGGCCGGCCAGCCAGCGCTCCAGATGCGCCTCGGCCTCACGCGGCCAGCGCTCCAGCAAAACCGGCGCCAGATCGCGCGCCGCCTCCAGCAGCGCCTGATCCTGTTCCAGATCGGCGAAGCGCAGCATAGGCAAGCCGCTCTGCCGCGCGCCCAGAAACTCGCCGGGACCGCGGATCTGCAGATCCTGGCGGGCGATCTCGAAACCGTCGGTATTCTCGTAGATCACCTTCAGCCGCGCCTTGGCCAGATCGGACAAGGGGTTCTCGAACAACAGCACGCACACGCTCCTGGCGCTGCCCCGCCCTACCCGGCCGCGCAACTGGTGCAGCTGGGCCAGGCCCATGCGCTCGGCGTGCTCGATCACCATCAGGCTGGCGTTGGGCACATCCACGCCGACCTCGATCACCGTTGTCGCCACCAGCACGTCCAGCTGGCCCGCCCCGAACGCCGCCATCGCCTCGGCCTTTTCCGCTGCCTTCATCCGGCCGTGCACCAGGCCGATGCGGCGGCCCGGCAGATCCTGCTGCAAATGCTGGTGGCAGTCGACGGCCGTCTGCAGTTGCAGCGCCTCGGACTCCTCGATCAGCGGGCACACCCAGTAGGCTTGGTTGCCCTCGGCGCAGGTCTTCTCGACGAACTGCACCACCTCGGCGCGGCGCGGGCTGCCGATCAATTTGGTGACGATGGGCGTGCGGCCCGGCGGCAGCTCGTCTATCGCCGATACGTCGAGGTCGGCGTAGAAGCTCATCGCCAGCGAGCGCGGGATCGGCGTGGCCGACATCATCAGCTGGTGCGGCTCCTCGCCCTTGTCCTGCAGCGCCAGCCGCTGGCCGACGCCGAAACGATGCTGCTCGTCGACGATGGCCAGCCCCAGCTTCTGGAACGCCACGTCGTCCTGGAACAGGGCATGGGTGCCCACCGCCAGCCGGCATTGGCCGGAGGCGATCTCGTCCAGCGCTTGCTGCTTCGCCTTCTTCCTCAGGCTGCCGGACAGCCAGGACACGCCTATGCCCAGCGGCGCCAGCCAACCGGACAACTTCAAATAGTGCTGCTCGGCCAGGATTTCGGTCGGCGCCATCAGCGCCACCTGATAGCCGGCCTCGATCGCCGACAGCGCCGCCAGCGCGGCGACGATGGTCTTACCGCTGCCCACGTCGCCCTGCAGCAGCCGGTGCATCGGATGCGCCTGCCGCATGTCGGCGCGGACCTCGTCCAGCACCTTGCGCTGCGCCCCGGTGAGCTGGAATGGCAGATGGGCCAGCAGTTTCTCGCTCAGACTGCCATCGCCGGCGATACGCGGCGCGTGCCCGAGCCGGCGCGCGCGGTAGGCGAGCCGCATCGACAGCTGCTGCGCCAGCAATTCGTCGAATTTCAGCCGCTGCCAGGCCGGCAATTGCGGATCAGCCAGCTGCGGCGCCGACCATTCCGGCGGCGGCAGATGCAGCAGGCGGATGGCGTCGGCGAACGGCAGCAGCGCCAGCGGCGCCATCAACGGCGCCGGCAGCAGCTCGTCCAGCCGCTGCGATTTCAACTCGGCGTGCACCAGTTTACGCAGCACCGGCTGGGTCAGGCCGTTGACCGTCGGGTAGACCGGGGTCAGGCTGTCGGCCAGCGGCGCGCCCTCGCGCACTTCGCGGGTCTTGGGATGGACCATCTCGTCGCCGGCGAAGCCGCGGCGGATCTCGCCCAGCGCGCGCACTCGGCTGCCCTCGGCGAACTGCTTGAGCTGGCTGGGATAGAAATGGATGAAGCGCAGCAGCAGCGTGCCGCTGCCGTCCTCTATCTGCACCCTGAGCTGCTTGCGCGGCTTGTAGCTGACCTCGTGCGCGGTGACGGTTCCCTCCACCAACGCCGGCTGGCCATACGGCGCGTCGGCGATCGGATAGATGTGGGTTTCGTCCTCGTAGCGCAGCGGCAGGTGCAGCACCAGGTCGAAGCGGCGGCGTATGCCCAGCTTCTCCAGCTTCTTGACCAGCGCGGCCGGCGCCGCCGGCGGCTGGTTGGCGAGATCGATCGGGGAATTCATGAGTAGCGATTGTACCCAACAATGAGAAAGGCGGAAGCGGCTCGCGCCGGCTTCCGCCTTTCGATGGACCTGGCGTCCGTCGGCTTACTGCTGGCGTTCCCACACCTGAGTGCGGAAGAACGGGCCGATGTAGCCGCGCACGCGCAGCTTCTTGCCGTCGTCCATCAGCTTGGCGCCGGAGGTGTAGATCTTGCCGGACTTCGGATCCAGGATCTGGCCGTCCGACCATTCCTCTCCGCTCTTCTTCAGGCCCCACAGGATTTGCATGCCGTTCACCGACTTGCCCTTGTTGGCGCCGTCGCACTTGTCGCATACCGCGTCCGGGTGCAGGTAGAGCTTGATCACCTTGCCGGTCAGCTCGCCGTTGGGCGCTTCGTTGATCTGCACCAGGGCCTTGGCCTGCTTGGTTTCGTCGTCAATGGTCTTCCACAGGCCGGCGGCGCTGCCGGCCAGCGCCAGTTGGCTGACCAGGCCCAGCGCGGTCGCGAGGCAGGCGGCTTTGGCGATTCGGATCATGATGTTTTTTCCTCGTCTCGTTTGTTATGAAACAACAGTTTGGAGTAGCGGCTCTAGGATGCCAATAGCGGGCAGGCCAGTCAAGCCGGGCGACGGTATCAGCAGCGCAGCTCGCCCTCCCCCAAGAACTTCACCCTGCCGCCGACGGCTATCGAGCCGGCCGCATCCACATCCAGATAAAGCACGCAGGAACGCCCCATCGCCTCGCCCTGCTCCACCCGCCACGACAGCGGCGCGAGCCCATTCCGCGCGCACCAGCCGCCCAGATTGGCGCAGGCGCTGCCGGTGCCGGGATCCTCCAGGACCGCGCCATCCTGCTCGAAGAACAAGCGCACGGTGGCGACGCCGCCATCCTGATGCCAGACGTAGGCTACACCGTTGCCGGGACACCCCGCCGCATGCCTGGCGAACAATGCAGGATCGGGCTTCGCGCGCAGCACCGCCTCGCGGCTGGAGAGGCCGATCAACAGCTGTTCGCTGCCGGCATCCACCCATTGCGGCGCATGCCGCACATCTCCTTCGGCCAGACCCAGCATCGCCTCGGCCTCGCCGGCGCTGCAGCCGGACCGGACCGACGCAGGCAGCGCCCGCAGCCGGAACACGCCGTCGACGTGTCGGATCGGGATCAGGCCGGAGCGGGTCCGCAGCGTGAAATCATCTCCCAGCTCCCCGCGCCCATGCAGCACCGCCGCGCAGCCCAGCGTAGGGTGGCCGCCGAAGGATAGCTCGCTGCCAGGCGTGAAAATACGCAGGCTGGCGACACAATCGGCGTCTCCGGGCAGCAGGAACGCGGTTTCCGACAAATTGAACTGCCGCGCGATCAGCTGCATGTCGTCGTCCGACAAACCGGCGGCATCAGTGAATACCGCCAACGGATTGCCGCCGAAGCGTTGCTCGGCGAACACGTTGACGATCTGGAATCGGTAAGCGCCCATCAATCCTCCTTGTATAGATGGCAGGCGCGATCCTGCATTTGATCCTCCACCTTGGCAAGACGAAGTTTCACGCGCTCGGCCTCCTGCAGCGGCTGCCCGCGGCGCAGCTTAGCGTCCAGCGCCGCCCGCTTGGCGTCCAAGCGGCGGCAATGCTCGCGCTCGGCCAGCCATTTCCTGCGCTGCGCGCTTCGTTCGCGCAGCTCCGCCTTGGCATCGGCCTGCCGGCTTTTGTCGCGCAGGTCCGACCATTGCCGCAATTGCTCGCGGTAGCGCTTCGCCGTCTGGCCGCCATCGTTCTGCTCTATCACGCTGAACGGATGCCTATCCATTTCCACTGTCTGGCTGCCCGCCGGGCATGGCTGCTGGCCATATACCACGCTGCCGTCGACGCTCCTGCACTTGAATACTTCGGCCTGGCAGTTCATCGCTCCCAACAGCAGGCAACACAGCGCGTATCTCATATCGCTCTTCCTTCGCGGATATCGCCGCAACATGCCAAAGAGCCGACGGTTTGAACACTGGCTGCTCGGCCATCTGCTGGACAGCAAAAAGCCCCGGTTTCCCGGGGCTTCTTCATCGCGGACGCGGCGCGCTTACAGCACCAGCACCGCTTCGGCTTCCACCAGCACGCCCTTGGGCAGGCTGGCCACGCCGACGGCGGCGCGGGCCGGGAACGGCTGGCTGAAGTACTGGCCCATGATTTCGTTGAAGGTGGCGAAGTTGGACAGGTCGGTCAGGTAGGCGTTGAGCTTGACGATCTGGTCCAGGCTGCCGCCGGCTGCCTCGCACACGGCCTTCATGTTCTTGAATACCTGGTGGGTTTCGGCGGCGAAGCCGCCTTCCACCACGGCCATGGAGGCCGGGTCCAGCGGGATCTGGCCGGACAGGTAGACGGTGTTGCCGGCCTTGACGGCTTGCGAGTAAGCGCCGATCGCGGCCGGAGCCTTGTCGGTGTGGATAATTTCCTTAGCCATTATTCATCTCCTTCTTTGAGGAACAGGGTGAGCAAATCGTTGAGGAAGCGCTGGCCTTTCAGCGTCGGGCGCAGGATGGCGCCATCGCCCTCCAGCAGGCCTTGCGCCTGGGCATCGTCCAACTGGCGGCGGATCAGCGCCAGCGGCAGCCCGGTGCGTTCCTGGAACAGGCGGCTCTCGAAGCCGCCGGTCAGGCGCAGCAGGTTCATCATGAATTCGAACGGCAGGTCGGCGCGGGCAACCTTTTGACTGCTCTGCAACGGCGCGCCGTCCGCCACCGCCTTCAGATAAGCCGCCGGCTGCTTGTGCCGCATCTGGCGGACGATGCCGGCGTGGCTGCTGATCTTGCCGTGCGCGCCGGCGCCGATGCCGACGTAGTCGCCGAACTGCCAGTAATTGAGATTGTGGCGGCTGTGGCGGCCGGGCTTGGCGAAGGCCGAGGTTTCGTAATGGTCGAAACCGGCCGCCTCCAGACAGGACTCTATCGCCTCCTGCATGTCGGCCGAGACTTCGTCGTCCGGCAGGTTCTTCGGCGTTTGCGCCGCGAACATCGTGTTCGGCTCTATCGTCAGGTGGTAGGCCGACAGATGGGTGATGCCGTAGGACAGCGCGGTATTCAGATCGGACAGCGCCTCGTCCAGGGTCTGGCCCGGCAGCGCGTACATCAGGTCCAGATTGACGTTGTCGAAGTGGGTCAGCGCGATCTCGACCGCGCGCTTGGCTTCGTCGCCGTCGTGGATGCGGCCCAGCGCCTTCAAGTGCTTGGGATTAAAGCTCTGGATGCCGATGGACAGCCGGTTGATGCCGGCCTCGCGGTAGCCACGAAAACGCTCGATCTCGAAGGTGCCGGGATTGGCCTCCATCGTGATCTCGGCGTCCGGATGCAGCTTCATCCGCGCCCGCACGCCGGCCAGGAACGCGTCCATCGCCTGCGGGCTGAACAGGCTGGGCGTGCCGCCGCCCATGAAGATGCTGGTCAGCGGCCGGCCCCACACCTCGGGCAGCGAGTATTCCAGATCGCGCAGCAGCGCGTCGACATAGGCCATCTCGTCGAAGCCGTTCTTCGGCTCGTGCGAGTTGAAGTCGCAATACGGGCACTTGCGGATGCACCACGGGAAGTGGACGTACAGCGCCAAGGGCGGCAGCTCGCGCAGGCCGCCGCTCAGCGCCGACAGATCAATCACGCTCATGCCAGCGCCTTGAGCTTGGCCATCAGCGCGGCCAGCGCCTGGCCGCGGTGGCTGACGCGGTTCTTCTCGACGGCGTCCAGCTCGGCCACGCTGACGCCGTGGCTGGGCAGGAAGAAGTAAGGATCGTAGCCGAAGCCGCCTTCGCCTGCGGCCTCGTCGCGCACCTCGCCCAGCCAGATGCCGTCGGCCACCAAGGGCTGCGGATCGTCGGCGTGGCGCACCAGCACCAGCACGCAGTAGTACCAGGCGCGGCGGTTGGCCTCGCCCTGCAGCTTTTCCACCAACAGCGCGTTGTTGCGCGCGTCGGACTTGGGCTCGCCGGCGAAACGGGCCGAGTACACGCCCGGCGCGCCGCCCAGCGCTTCCACGCAGATGCCGGAATCGTCGGCCAGCGCCGGCAGGCCGGTCAGCCGGCTGGCGTGGCGCGCCTTCTCCAGCGCGTTTTCCAGGAAGGTGTGGTGCGGCTCCGGGCACTCCGGCACGTCGAAATCGCGCTGCGGGCGCACGGTGACGCCCAGCTCGGCGAACAGCGCGCCGAACTCCTTCAGCTTGCCGGCGTTATTGCTGGCGAGAACCAGTTGATCGAACATTTCTTCGCTCTTTCTATCTTGTGGGTGCGGCCGAACCGGCGCGATGGCGTCCGGCCAGGCCGCCAGCTTAGCGGCTGACCTTCACTTCCGTCCACATCCGCGCCAGGGCGCGGCGCTCTTTCGGCGCCAGTTCGCGCAATACCGTCCATTTCTTCGCCTGCTCCGGCGTAGGATTGATCACCGGGCTGGCTTTCAGATCGGCGCGGAAATAGGGACTGGCGGTCGCCACCGGATTGGTCGCGCCATTGAGGTTGGTCAGCTGCGCCGCGTTCTGGCCGTCCAGCATGAAATTGATGAACTGGTGAGCCAGATCCGGCCGCCTGGCGCTGGCGGTGATGGCCATGGTGTCCACGCCGATCTCATTGCCCTCGCGCTGCGGCACATTGCCGATATGGAAGGGCCGCTTGGTCAGGCGGGCGTCTTCGCTGGCCTGGAAGAATTCGGTGGAGTAACCGAGCGCCACCCAGATATTGCCGACCGCCAGTTGCTTCAGATAGCTGGCATTGGAGAAGGCCGCCCAATACGGCTTGGCGCGCTTGATCACGTCGCGCGCGGCGCGCATGTCGGCGTCGGTCGCCTGGTTCGGGTCCTTGCCCAAGTAGAACAGCGCGGCGGCGAATACCTCGCGCGAGCTGTCCAGCACCGTCACCTTGCCCTTGATCTTCCGCAGCACATTCGGATCGAAGATCACCGACCAGCTGGAGGGATCCACGCCCAGTTGCTTCAGCTTCTCGACGTTGTAGCCGACGGAGGTGAGCGACAGCACGGTGGGGATGGTGTAGCGGTTGCCCGGATCGTAGCTTTGCGACAGATAGGCCGGCTCCACGTTTTTCAGATTGGGAACCTGTCGGTGGTCCAATGGTTGCAGCAGCTTCTGCTTAGTCATCGCCTGCACGACGAAACTGGACGGAAACACCATGTCGTAGCCTTTGGCGCCGGCGGCCAGCTTGGCCAGCATTTCCTCGTTGTCGCCGTAATAGTCCTGCACCACCTTGCAGCCACAGCGCTTCTCGAACTGCCTGACGATGTTGTCGGACAGCGAGCCGCTCCAGTTGTAGATGTGCAGCACGTCATTGGGACCGGCCCAAACCAGGCCGGAAGACAGCGACAGGGCGAGCATCAGCTTTTGCAACTTTTTCAATTGGGATCCACCTCCAGACAGTCATGCCGGGCATGACAACAATGACAAAAGGCGGCCGGGGCCGCCTGGCGCAGACAGCCGCCCGTCGGCGGCCATCGGATAATCAGGCGCGGGGGCCGGCCAGCGTCGCCTCGTAGGCCTGGCGCAGCAGGCCGGCGTCGGCGCCGTCCAAGAGCTTGGAGTCGGACAGCATACGCCGCCAGTTGCGCGCGCCAGGCAAGCCCTGGAACAGGCCCAGGATATGGCGGGCGATGTGGCGGACATTGCTGCCGTCACCCAGGCGCGCCGTCACATAGGGCATCATCGCGTCGACCACCGCCGCGCGCTCGGGGCCGGCGGCCTCGTCGCCATAGAACAGCGCATCCCATTCCGCCATCAGCCACGGGTTGTGATAAGCCTCGCGGCCGACCATCACGCCGTCCACGTGCTTCAAATGCTCGGCGATCTCGGCGTTGGTCTTCACGCCGCCGTTGATCAGGATTTCCAGATCCGGCCGCTCCCGCTTCAGGCGGTAGACGTAGTCGTACTTCAGCGGCGGGATCTCGCGGTTTTCCTTGGGGCTCAGGCCCTTCAGAATGGCGTTGCGGGCGTGGACGATGAAGGTGCGGCAGCCGGCCTCGGCCACGGTGTCGACGAATTCGCGCAAGTAATCGTAATGCTCGATCTGGTCGATGCCGATGCGGTGCTTGACGGTGACGTCGATGTCCACCGCGTCGCGCATCGCCTTCACGCAATCAGACACCAGCTTGGGCTCCGCCATCAGGCAGGCGCCGAAAGCGCCCTTCTGCACTCTTTCCGACGGACAGCCGACGTTAAGGTTCACTTCGTCGTAGCCCCACTCGGCCGCCAACTTCGCGCACGCGGCCAGCTCGGCCGGCTCGGAGCCGCCCAGCTGCAGCGCGATCGGATGCTCGGCCTCGTCGAAACGCAGATGACGGGCGACATCGCCATTCAGCAGCGCGCCGGTAGTCACCATCTCGGTATACAGCCAGGTATGGCGGGTGATCTGGCGGGCGAAATAGCGGTAGTGGCGGTCGGTCCAGTCCAGCATCGGCGCCACGCTCAGGCGGCGGGATGGCAATCTCGCTGAACTTCCTTGGCTGACGCGGGTTTCAGCGCCATTGGGTGCAATCTTGTTACTGTTCATTCCGGCCGATTTTAGCCTGTTTTCGTCGCTTGGGCGCTGCCACAAGCGCCTCTTGCTTCCGGCATGCTCGCCACAAACGCTCCATCGCGCCGGGATTCCCGGGACATGGCAACGACAACTAAGCAGTTGAAAAAAAACGAGGAATTATCCTATCCCGCCCAAGTTCGGGTCAAGCGCCGGGACGAGATAATTCAGCGATGTCCATGTCCTCTGGGCCTGCGCCGCCCGATAGGCGCCGGCTTGAAGCCGAAACCCAGCCTTGGCTCCCGCTCGCAGGAAAGAAGCGCGGATGCCCAACGCCGGGCACCCTTTGGTTCCTATCCTAAATTTTCCTTTGCGTCCTAAAACCCGGCAACTATAACCACACTTGCAATGATGCTGCATGCATTTAATTTCAACAAAAACAATACGATGTGGATCAACTGCGGCGATATCAAGCATGGGCCCCGGAGCGTGTTCGAAGCGGCCCCACCCATGCGGACTCGCCGCATGACTGTGCGGCAAGGGGACGTGGGTCTGCCTACACACAAGGAGCACGATCGATGTCATTGCAACAGTCTATCTTCGCCGCCGCGCGCCGGGGCGGGCTGGTTCTGGCCTGCGCCACGGCCTGGGTCCAGGCCGCCGACATGCCGGAGGCCTCTGCCCCCGCCGCGCTCAAGGCGCTGAAAAGCACGCCGGCCGCGCGCCACAGCTACTACACCGGCGGCGTGCACAATACCGTGGGCTGTTTGTTGCCGGGCAGCTGCGTCTATCCGCGCAAGCCCGGCGAGCCCAGCAATCCGCTGTTTCCCGAATGGTGGGTCAGCGACTGGACCATGTACCGCATCTTCAACCAAGCCGCGATCAAACAATATCCGCCGCCCTACGCCTCGCCGCCGGCCGGCATGGCCGAGGGCCAGGATTACGAAGTCTCCTACGGCGCCAGCTATTACGATTCCAGCTATGTGCCGGCCGACGGCGACGGCCGCGGCGCGATGATGGAGCATTATGAAAAGCGCTGCCTGCCGATTTTCCCCGGCAGCAACCACTACAGCTGCTCCTTCGTGTCGCTGGGCAACAAGGCTTACTTCCTGCGTTACGCGGACCGGCCCAAGGGCACGCCGCAATGCTGCCAGTTCTCGCTGGACAACCACCCGCCCCGGCGCGACTTCATCAAGCACCTGCCGTACAACGCCGAGCAAAGCTCGCATCTTGACAACAGCCTGCAGGCTTACTCGCGCGTGATCCAGCCCGGCGACATCCTGTTCGGCTACGCCTTCTACAAGCAAGCCACGCGCGACGGCGGCAAGGGGGCGCCGTATCGGCATCCGCAGTCGTTCTTCTTCTCCGGCGATCCTGGCTCGCCGCCGGACGCGCCCATGGTCAGCCAGAACTATCAGAACTTCCGCGCCCAGAAGCCCGATCCGAAACAGACCTGGATGAAAGTGGCGGAAATGTGTCCCGCCAAGCCGGAGTGGTGCTGCCTGTTCGCCACCGATTGTCCGGACAAAGCCGGTGCGCCGGCCGCCGACAAAGCCGATTCCCAGCCCGACGCCAGCTGGGCCACCCTGCAGCCGTAAAGGAGACGCCATGAGTTACCTAGACTCGCCCCGCATCCATTTCTCCGGCTATTTCCAGTCGGACGTGTCCACCATCAACAACAATGTCTGCTATTACGATTCCGACGCCTTCAAAGAGGAATACCAGCAATTCGGCGACGGCGGCTGGAATCCGCAAGGTACCGCCATCTTCCGTTTCGTCAGTTGCAGCGTGACCGGCGCCAGCCTCAACGGCAAGCCCATCACCAGCAGCGCGCAAGACCCCATCATCGGTCTGGCGATGGAAAACGCCGACCAGCGCGCGCCGGGAAAGATGGCGGATCTGGACCCGCAGCAGCAGATGGTGTCGCAAATCTGGGCCATGCAGGTGCGGCTGACCGATGACGTCGAACGCGCGCTGTTCATCGGCGACATGCTGCCAGTGGGCTTCATGAACCTGTGGCAGCGCCAGCAGCAAGGCGTGCGCTCCGATCAGCTGCTGGCCGCCAATTTCCAGTCCATCCTGGAAAACGTGCAGTGGAACGGCCAGATCCACTCCCCGGTGCTGGAGGCCATGCGCCAGGCCACCCAGAACGGCCTGCTGTCCATCGAATTCAACCTGTTCGGCTACGGGCGCGATCCCTCCATTCCGCGCTACACCCAGGGCCATATCGTCGGCACCATCGGCCCTTATCATGAGCGCGAACCCAGGCATTTCACCCTGGGCCGGCAAATGACCGCGCAGTTGGATCCCAACCCCAATACCTATCCCATGGTGCCGTCCGGCGGCATCTACAGCTTCCAGTGCAAGAACCACCCGGAACGCAATACGCTGACCGCGGACTTTGGCAACGCGCTGCCCATCGTCGACGCCAGCGGCGCTTTCGTCGATATGGGGCCGCTGGCGCTGGGCGTGCTGAAAACGCCGGCCCATGCCCCTATCAGCGGCAATCTGGACAAGGATGAAGTCATCGTGCTGGGCCGGGTGGCTTACGATCCTCCGTCATCGGACGCCGCCGCCGGCACCGATCCCTCGCCATGGTATCGCCAGACCGCCGCGATCCAGGACTTCGACTACTCCGCCATTCCCGGCGCGGCGGCGGCGCTGAAATCCTGTCCGCTGGTCTTGCTCGCGCCCTCCGGCGATGTGTTCCAGGTGCTGGTGCAAGAATCCATCGACGGCCTCTACGTGCGCTCCGACGACCATGTGCTGCGCTTGAACGCCGGACAGCAGCTTCCGGTGAGCTTCTACGCCAGCCGTTACGGCCAGCCGCTGTCCGCGCAAGTGGATGTGGAGCTGCTGCCCAACGGAGCCACGCTGATGGGCGGCGGCCAGCCGCTGCCGCCGTCGCCGCCAAACAACAAGCCGGTGCTGCCGCCCAAGATCAGCGTGCCGGCGGACGCCGTGCAGTATCCAGCCTCCTTCCATACCAACGACAGCGGCTACGGCAAGGCGGTGATCGGCTCGATTCCGGCCGGGCCGGGCAATCCACGCGGCTATATCGACGGCCAGCTGTACGGCATCGGCTACCAGCTGCAGCAACAGCCTCAGGGCTATGTCAGCAATTACTGGAACTTCGTCAGCGTGCTGGCCTTCGACCGCGTGCCGATGCCGGACCACCCCACCTGGCACGACGACATCCGGCCCATCTTCGTCCAGTACGGCAACCTGTATCCCATCATGAGCAAGCACGTGGTGGACCTGGGCGATTACGACTCGGTGGTGCGCCACCTCGACATTCTCAAACTGGCGTTCCGCCTGCCGCTGAGCGATCCCAACCATATGCCGGTGACGCGCGACCTGTCGGACGACAAGCGCGCCATCATCCTCAAGTGGCTGGACCAGACCGACGCTCAGGGCAAGCCGCTCAAAGGGTCGCCTCCGCTCAAGGCCGCCGCTCCGGCAGCGCCCAAAGAGGTGGATGCCGACGCGGTGGCGGTGGCCTTGGACGCACTGCAAGTCGCCGGCAAGACCGCGGTGGTGATGCAACGCCAGGCGCAGCGCAAAGCCGCGCCGTCGCAGGATTGAGGGAGAACAGACCATGATTCGTTTGCAACGCAGCATCATCCACGGCATCCGCGCCGCCAAAACCGCGGCCGAGCTGCATGTTTATCTGCAAAACGCGGTGGAGCTGGAGCACGCCACCATCCCGCCCTATCTGACCGCGATCTTCTCGCTCAAGCCCGGCTACAACGAGGAGATCCGCCAGTTGATCCACAGCATCGTGATGCAGGAAATGCTGCACATGTGCATAGCCGGCAATATCCTGATCGCCATCGGCGGCCATCCGCAGATCAACACGCCGCAGTTCATTCCCAAATATCCGGGGCCATTGCCGATGTCGATAGGCGGAGAGGGCTTCATCGTCGGCATCGAACCATTCTCCAAGGAGCTGGTGTTCAATACCTTCATGGTGATCGAGGAGCCGGAAGACCCGGTGCCGGTGGAAACGCCGAAGCTGGCGGAGGAGGAGCCGGACTACGCCACCATCGGCGAGTTCTACGAGGCGATCAAGCAGCAGATCAAGCAGCTGGGCGACGGCATCTTCAAACCCGCCACCGTGCCCCACCAGGTACTGGGCTGGTTCTCTCCGGAACGGCTGTTTCCCATCACCGACGTGGCCAGCGCCCTGCACGCCATCAACATCATCATCGTTGAAGGAGAGGGCACCAGCACCAATCCGAACCAGTCGCCGGGCAATCCGGCGCATTACTACAAGTACGGCGAGATCTACTACGGCAAACGCATCGTCGCCACGCCAGATGGCGGCTATGCCTATGCCGGAGCGGACGTCCCCTACGACCCGGCCGGCGTGTATCCGATGGTGTCCAATCCGCAGGATTACGACTACCAGGACAACACCCAGGCCAAGGTGAGGGTGGAGGCTTTCGCCTACAGCTACAGCAGCCTGCTCAACGCGCTGCATCAAGCGTTCAACGGCGAGCCCAGGCGCATCGACACCGCCATCGGCCTGATGTACGACCTCAAGGTGCAAGCGGTCAGCCTGATGGAAACGCCGGTGGCGCCGGGCAGCGAGAAAACCGCCGGGCCAAGCTACCGCTACGTCAATACGCAAGGCGGCATGGATGCCGGCGCTTAGCAGCCCTGGCGTGGCTCTCAGGACAAGCCGCCTCAAGCGATAGCTGATGGAGAAACCGCCCGGCGATGCCGGGCGGTTTTGTTTTTGTCTCGGCGCGACCGGCTGCGGCGCCCGCGCGCCCGCTACTCGATCAGCCGCATATGCGTGCGCACCCAGTCTCGGTCGGCAGCCTCGAAATGCCACCATTCGGTGGCGATGCCGCGAAAACCCGCCGCCTCCATGCAGCCGCGCAATAACTGGCGGTTGGCCAGTTGCGCGTCGCTGAGCAGCCCCCGCGCCAGCATCTCCTCCTCCCGCTGCGGCTGCGCGCGTTCGGTGAAATCGTCGAAGCCGGTGCCCATGTCGAGCTCCCGCCCCTCAGCATCCTCGGCGGTGATGTCCACCGCCATGCCGAAGCTGTGGATGGAGCCGCGCGCCGGATCGGCCACGTAGATGCGCTGCGGCGTATCCTTGACGATGTCCCACAGCACCCGCTGCACCCGGCCCGGCCGCAAGGCGTCGAAAACGCGCAGCCGGTGCCCGGCCCGGCGGCTGGCCATCTCGCCCGCAGCGCGGGCCAGCCGTTCCGCGGCCGCGCTATGCAGCAACGCCCGCGCCGACGGGCCGTACAGATCCCGGCCGACGAAGTTGTCGGCGCTGGCGTAGCGCAGGTCCAGCCTGACGCCAGCCATGCCCTCGATGGACACGTATTCGGGATGGCTTGCCAGCTCTTCCAGCCTGATGGTTGCGTCCATGGCTCCTCCCTCGCCGCTGACCTGCCGCAAATCCGGCAAGCGGGCGCTTGAGCGATACTGTGAAGACGATCCGATTCAGGCCTTGGAGCATGATAGGCTCGGAGCATATAACACCCATATACAGGAAACCGAGATGTCCCTGCCCCGCCTTTCGTCCTTGCTCCCGCTCGCGGCTCTGCTAGCCGCGGCGCTGCCCGCGCCAGTTCTGGCCGCCAAACCGCTGGTGTTCTGCGCGGAAGCCTCGCCTGAAGGCTTCGATCCGGCGATGTGGGACAGCGCCACCACCTACAACATCGCCAAGCCGGTGTTCCAGGGCCTGGTCGAATTCAAACGCGGCGGCGTGGCGCTGCGGCCCGGCCTCGCGGAAAGCTGGTCGGTATCGGATGACGGACTACTATATACGTTCAGACTGCGCCGCGGCGTCAAGTTCCATCAAACCGACTATTTCACGCCCAGCCGGGACTTCTCCGCCGACGACGCGGTCTTCACCATCAACCGCTGGATACGGCCGGACCAGCCCTTCAACCAGGCCTTCAAGACCCCGCTGACCGGACCGGACGGCTATGGCCTGTCCAAGCTGATCGAATCGGTGCGGAAAGTGGACGAGCACACCCTCCAGATTCGGCTGAAAGAGCGCAACGCCCCTTTCCTCACCTTCTTCGCGATGGGCTTCGCCGGCATGCAGTCGGCCGAGTACGCCGACCAGTTGCTGAAGGCGGGCAAGCCGCAGCAGATCAACCTGCTGCCGGTGGGCACCGGCCCCTATCGCTTCAAAAGCTACGCCAAGGACGCCATCATCCGCTACGAAGCCAATCCGCAGTACTGGGGCAAGCCGCAAAAGACCCGCAGCCTGGTATTCGCCATCGTGGCCGACCCGCAGGTGCGCATCCAGAAGCTGAAGGCCGGCGAATGCCAAGTGGCCGCGGCGGTCCGCGAATCCGACCTCGACGCGCTCTTGGGCGACAAGAACATCAAGATCGCCGCCACCGGCGCCAGCAACATCTCCTACCTCGCCTACAACCTGAAGCGGCCGCAGTTCGCCAAGCGCGAGGTGCGGGTGGCGCTGGACATCGCGATCAACCGCGACGCGCTGTTCAAGGCATTGTTCCCCAAGGGCGGCGCCACCCAGGCGGTGAACCCCTTCCCGCCGTCCACCTGGAGCTGGAACCCCAAGACCCGCAATGAATACGATCCGGCCAAGGCCAAGGCCTTGCTGGCCCAGGCCGGCTACCCCAACGGCTTCGCAGTCAACCTGTGGGCTTTGCCGGTGCAGCGCCCGACCAACCCCAACGGCAAGCTGATGGCGCAAATGATCCAGCAGGACTGGGCCCGCATCGGCGTCAAGGCCAACATCCAGTCCTACGAATGGGGCGAGTATCTGAAGCGCGCCGGCGCCGGCGAGCACGACGTCTACATGTCCGGCCTCACCAGCAACTCCGGCGACCCTGACGACTTCCTGTGGAACAGCCTGTCCTGCAGCGTCAGCAAGGGCGGCCAGCGCTTCTGCAACGCCGAATTCGAGCGGCTGCTGCAACTGGGCCGCCAGACCACCGGCCAGAAGCAGCGGACGCCGTACTATCTGAAGGCGCAAGAAATCTTCAAGCGCGAGCGGCCATGGATCACCATCGCCCACTCCCGGATCTACATCCCGTTGCGCGCCAATGTGCAGGGCTTCATCATGAACCCCAACGGCTCTTTCGATTTCGAGGACGTATGGCTCAAGTGAATCCGGGCTGGCCACTGGCCTTCTCCAGCCACAGCTACCAGGCGCTGGCGGACGGCCCCGCGCTGATCGTCACCGGCGCGGTGCACGGCAACGAAGTGTGCGGCGCCATCGCCATCCGCCGCGTGATGGCGGAGCTGGAACGGGGGGCGCTGTCGCTGCGCGCCGGACGGCTGACCCTGGTGCCGGTGGCCAATGCGCTGGCCTACCGGCTGGGCCAGCGCGGCGGCGACCGCAACCTGAACCGCAATCTCGCGCCCTGCGATCATCCGCGGGACTACGAGGACCATGTCGCCAACTGGCTGTGCCCGCTGCTGGCCGAGCATCAGGTCCTGCTCGATCTGCATTCCTTCCAGTCGCCTGGTCAGCCGTTCGTATTCCTGGGCCCGGCCGACAACGACGGCGAGCTGGAGCCGTTCGTCCACGCGGCCTGCGAGGAAGCGCTGGCGCGGCGGCTGGGCGTCGCCGACGCGGTGGACGGCTGGCTGTCCACCTACGCGCTGGGCGTGGCGCGGCGGCGGCAGTCGCCGGCCGGCGACGCGAGGCTGGCCGAACTCAACGCCGACCCGCGCTACGGCGTGGGCACCACCGAATACATGCGCTCGCAAGGCGGCTGGGCGCTGACCTTGGAATGCGGCCAGCACGCCGATCCGGCCGCGCCGGAGATCGCCTACCAAGCCATCCTCAACACGCTGGCCCACCTCGGCATGGTGGACGCGCCCGATCCCGCCCCGCAGCCGATGGCCTTGCTCAGCCTTTATGAAGTGGTGGACAAGCGCGACGACGCTGACAGTTTCGCCCGCGCCTGGAGCAGCTTCGACAGCGTCCGCCAGGGCGAGCTGATAGGTCGCCGCGCCGACGGCAGCCCTATGCTCGCGCCGGATGATGCCCGCATCGTGTTTCCCAATCCCCGGGCCCAGGCCGGCCAGGAATGGTTTTATCTGGCCAAACCGTCAGCCCGGCTGGAAAACGGCCAATCCTAGCGCCGCTGCCGGCCTGCCATCGACGGGCTTGCCCATCGCCGGCGGATGCCGCACCGGGCAAGACGCCAGTTCGAATTTTCAATAGCAGATTATTTGAATCAATAACAATCGCCGCCGCTTATCACCCGATAGCCGCCAACCTCCAGAAAACTGGAGTTCCATCTCGTAGGACAACAAGGCAAAATCCAGCGACAAAACCAAATATCCTGGCTCGCCAGCCCATCCATCGCCGCGCGTGAAACAAGGGGAGTGGAAAATGAATAAACCTCTGACCGCCACTTACTCGCCGGACGACGACAGGCTGAGAATCTACGCCCGCGGCAAGCTGAGCGATCCGCTGCGCTCCATGCTGGAACATCAAGGTCTCCACCTGCTGCCCGAAGCCATGGTTTTCGTATCCGCGTCCGGCTGGTCGCTGCGCCAGGAAAATCTGCTGCTGCAGCTATGCGGCATGATAGAGGACGACGCCGTCTGGCATGGCGATCTCTATCTGCCCTATATCGAGCACATTCCCTACCGGGACCTGCCCCCCGGCACCGGTCCGTGGTACGACCCCCGTTACTGGCAGGTCCGCGCCGCCGCCCTGGCCGGCCGCCAGCATCCGGAAGAAAAAGTGCTGCTGGAGCTGCGGCTGGCGCGCATCGCCCCGCTGCGCAGCCAGATCGCCAGCCTGGAGTCCAGGCTGACGGACGAGGAGCGGCGCGCGCCGGGCCCGCCCCGTAGCTGGTCTGACGGCCGCCTGACGTTGTGCCGGCTCAAATTGCAGCTGTCCTACTGCCTGCGCTTTCAGCAAGAAGCGCGCCTGGCGGCTTGAACCCATCCGGCTCTCGCAAAGCGGCGATGTCCGGTCGGACAGGCCTGGAATATCGAGGCCGCCCTCCGCATTAGAATGTCCGGCTTCCGTATTAGGAAATATCGCCGATGACATACGCCATGTTGGCCCCGGAGCAATTCACCGACGAACACAAAAGCTTCCTGGCCGGATTTCGCCAATCGATAGAAATGCTGTCGAAAAGCTCGGACATGATGCTGGGCGCGAAGGACATCCATTCCCGGCATCTGATCTCCACCGATGCCTACGCCAGGATCGTGGCGCTGAAACAGGGCGGCGACGTCGCCGGCCGGCTGGACTGCGAAATGCCGTGCGAAGGCACCGCCGAGTTCGCCGACAGCTATGTGAGCGAAGATCTGTCGCTGATGCGCGGCGGCAAAATCGAGCGCAAGATCGCCACGCTGAACATCCACGAATACGCCGACGGCCTGAAGGCCCGCGTGTTCAACAAGCACATGCTGGTCCACCATCCCAGCCAGTCGATTCTCGGCACCATCTACAGCGGCCAGGACGTCGAAATAGGCAATTTCCTCAACATCATCCCCAATTACGTGCTCGAGTTCGGCGCCGGCTGCAGCCTGGAGCAGGGCTCGGCCTACAGCAGCCTGGAAGGCGTGACGCTGACCGAATACGAACAGGAGGTCTGCTTCCTGCTGCTGCTGAACTGGGAGTTCAAGCAGATCGCCGCCTTCATGGACAAGTACCGGCCGCGCAACGCGCCGCGCACCACCGATTCGGTGATCAAGTGCAAGAACTACCTGTGCGAGAAATTCGGCATCGAGCAGGCCCGGCTGCAGGCGCTGAAGGAATTCCTGGTCCACCACGGCCTGCACCGCAAGATTCCGCGCTCGCTGTTCAACCGTCTGATCGGTTCCAAGCTGCTCTAGTCCCGCGCCTCCTCCCAGCATCCAGGCGCGGGCATCCCGGCCTGCGCCATGCCGAGCCGGACACGCCGGCGCTTACAGCAGAAACAACTTCAGCCCCAGCGTGACGCCGCTGCGGTAGACGCCGCCCAGCTCGCTGCCGGCGCCGCCCTCGCCCAGGATCAGCATCGCGAAGCCGGACAGGCGCGGCTGCAGCCGGCGCTCGCCGTACAGCGTCCAGCCCTGGCTATGGTCGTCCCGGTTGCGCGTCCACTCCAGCCGCCAGTAGCGCTCCAGTTCCTGCGGGTTGCTCTGCACGCTGGCCCACAGGTAATGGCGGCCGCGCAGCGCGGCCGGGTCGGCTTGCAGCGTCGCCTCGCCGTTGTCGCCGTTGAACAGGTATTCGGCCGACCACACCCGGCCGGCGGCGCTGGTGTAGCCGGCGCCGGCCAGCCAGCGCGTGGCCGTCGCCGCGCCGCGCCGCTGGGCGGACGCCTCTCCGTACAGCAGCCAGGCGTCGTCGGGCGTGTACTGGGCGAAAGCGCCGAAGAAAGGCCCCTGGCGCTGGCTGCGCGCCTGGCTGAGCACCAGGCTGGCCAGCGAATCGTCGCCCTGCCGGTCCAGCTTGAACAGCGCGGTGTCGCGCTGCCTGGGCTGCGGCAAAGTCCGGGTATCGGACACATAGGCGGAGGTCAGCCGCCAGCCGCCGCCGCTGTGGGTCCAGCGCGCCAGATCGATGCCGGGCGTGTCGGCCAGCGGATTGGTCCGGCCGCTGTCGAAATAGAAGGGATTGCTGGGAGAACGGAAATTAGCCGGCCCCCAGCTGAATTTCTCGCGGCCGGCCACCAGTTGTTCGCCGCCGCTGGCCAGGCTGAAATAGCCCTGGTTGAGGCTGGCCTGCCCGTCGCTGCGGCAATCCAGGCCGCCGGGCGGGCAGGCGCGCAGCCAATTCAGCCTGGGCGCCAGCTCCACGCGCAGCGCGTCCCGCCTGAGCGTCAGGTCCAGCCGCCCCTCAGCGTGATACTGCTTTTGCGGCAGCGGCAGCGGGGAGGTCAACCGGTAGGCGTCGCCGTATAGCCAGGTCTCCAGGCTGGCGTCTGTCCGCCACGCCTCGCCGCCATCGCCTTCGGCGGCGTGGACGCCGGCGCACAGCAGCAGCGCGGCCAGGCCGGCCGCGGCGCGCTCAGAGATTGTCCACCTGGAATTCGGCATCGGCGAAGTTCTTCACCCGCAGCTCGCCGTACTTCAGCGTGGTGCGGGCGTCGGTCAGCGCGTCGTTGATCTGCATGGCGCTGACGAAGGGAATGCTCTTGCCGCCCACCTTGACCGTGTTGTCGTACTGGAAGCTGGCCTGCTTGAGCAGCTTGCCGGACAGGCTGTAGAACTGCGCCTGCACGCCGACCATCCGCTTTTCCGACACCCAGTAGACGATGCGGTCGTAGGTGCTCTGCTTGTTGGCCGACTTCAGGTCCAGCACATAGCAGGGCTCGCCGTTCAGCGTCTCCTCCCGCAGCAGCTTGGCCGCGTAGTCCTTGGCGTAATTGGTGGCGGCGATGTCGCCTATCGCCGCCTGGCCGGACAGCCGCAGCCGCGGCGAAATCGCCACCGGCTTCTTCAGCCCGGGTTTGCTCAGCCACATATTGCGGTCCACCTGCAGCATCTTGGAGCCCTTGTTGCTCAAGGGCTCCCTGACCTCGGCTAGGCTGGCGGTCTTGTTGGCCCGCACGTCCAGCCGCATCGGCTGCAGGTCCTCGCTGGCGCTGCCGCTGTTGGCCAGCCGCACTTCCCAGGCCAGGCCGGGCAGATCGCCGCCGCGCGCCTGGTCGGACTGGCGCAGCAGCTCCTGCGCGTCCGGCGCCGCCATAACGGTCGGCGCGGCGATCAAGCCGGCCAGCAGCAGGCCGGCCGCCATCGTCATCTTTTTCATGCACATTCCTTTCTCAGCTGTGCGCCAGCGACAGCGTGATCTGCTGGCCCGACGCCTTGCGCGCCGGCATCCAGGCGGCAACGATGCTCAGCGTGCCCAGCAACAGCATCGCGAACACGGTGCGCGCCGGATCGAAATCGATGTACAACGGCACACTGACGCTGTTGCCCGGCGGCACATACTGGATGTTGGCGCCGTTGACCGCGTGGCTGGTGAGCCAGAACAACAGCAGCCCCAGCAGGCAGCCCAAGACCACTTGCAGGCAGGCCTCGGCGATGAACAGGCCCACCACCCGGACGCGGCGGTAGCCCATCGCCCTGAGCGTGCCGATCTCGCGCGTGCGTTCCAGCACGCTCATGCTCATCGCGTTGGCGATGCTCAACACCACAATGGCGAGCACGATGCCCAGCAGCAGCGTGAAGATCAGGTCGTACATATTCTTCACCTGCTTGTAGTACAGCGACATGTCTTGCCAGGTGCGCACTTCCAGATCCAGCCCGGCCGCCTGGAAATCGGCCAGCAGCCGGTCGCGCAGCGCGAGGGTGGTGGCCTCGTCCGGCGCCGGCGTGGTCAGCATCGCCAGCATGCCCTTGTCCAGCTGGCCGCCGGCCTTGGCCGGCGTGTTGATCAGCACCGTCAGCCACTCGGCCTGCTCGCCGACATCTTTCAACGAGCGGGTCAGCTGCAGCGGCACCAGCAGGAACTTGTCGTTGGTGGCGGTATTGCCGGTATTGATCACGTCGTTGACTTCGACGTCGGCGGCGTTGGCCTGGCCATGGATGGTGCCGACCAGCAGCGAAGCCTCGCCGCCGCGCTTCAGCCCCAGCACCGAGGCCAGCGCCTCGCCGACCGACACGCCGTTGGGCTTGTCGGCGACGATGTTGCGGTGCACGCCGCTGAGCGGGCCCAATATCAGCTGCAGCGCGGCCGGGTCTATGCCCTCGGCGATGAAGATGGTGCTGTTGCGGCCGTTGGAGATCATGCCGTCCAGTCCCATCCGCGGCAGCACGTGGCCCTGCGGCAGGCGCTTGCGGACGATGGCGTCCACCTTGGCGATCTCGGCCGGCGTCAGCAGATAGCGCGCCGGATGCAGCTTGCCCTCGGTGCGCCAGCCGCGCTTGTTGACCGTCAGGTGGCCGATCATCTCGCCGTGGATGGAGAGGTTGGCCAGGCCGGTGTAGATGGTCTGGGTGTAGCCGGCGAACAGCGCCAGCGCGGCGATGCCGAAGGCGATGGACAACAAGGTGACCAGGCTGCGTCGGCGGTTGCGCAGCAGATTGCGCCACGCCATCACGATGGGGTTCATGTCAGGCTCTCCGCGTTGAGTTTCAGCATGCTCTCCTCATACGACGCTTCGGCGATCTCGCCGTCGCGCAGCGCCAGATGGCGCGACACCCGCGCCAGCAGCCTGGGATCGTGGGTGGACAGCACGAAGGTGACGCCGGTCCGGTGGTTCAGCGCCTGCATCAGGTCGATCACCTCGCGGCTGGTGCGCGAGTCCAGGTTGGCGGTCGGCTCATCGGCGATCACCAGCGAGGGCTCGGTCACCATCGCCCGCGCGATCGCCACCCGCTGGCGCTGGCCGCCGCTGAGCTTTTCCGGCGGATGGTTGGCGAAAGCCTCCAACCCCACCTTCTGCAGCCACGCCCGGGCGCGCTCCCTGGCCTGGGCCTTGGCGACGCGCTGGCAGTACAGCGGCAGCATCACGTTCTCCAGCGCCGACAGCACCGGGATCAGGTTGAAGTTCTGGAACACGAAGCCGATCTCGCGGCTGCGGTAGTCGGACAAGGCGTTGTCGTCCAGGCCGGCGACATCCTGGCCACGGAACAGCATCCGGCCGTAACTGGGGCTGTCGATCAGGCCCAGCAGGTTCAGCAAGGTGGATTTGCCGGAGCCGGACGGCCCCCAGATCGCCAGGAAGTCGCCGGGCTGCACCGCCAGCGACGCATGGCGCAGGGCTTCGATCCGGGTTTCGCCCAACAAGAAGGTGCGGCCCGCGTCCTGCAGCTCGACGATGGGTCCGCCTGTCGATGATTTGACTGCTGTGCTCATGAAGCGCTCGCTCGTTTTTCGAAAGGGAAAGTCGGCATGGCTGAAAATGAATATATCATTTAATAAATTCAACAACCATGACAAAGAATTCAACAGGATGGCGTGCCAGCCAGATGGGCGATCAGGGCCGAGTAGTCGCGCCGCTTGTCCTCCTCCGCCAGCGGTCCCAGCAGCCGGCACAGCGTCGGCGCCAGCCTGGGCTCCAAGCCGCTGGCCAACGCGTGCTCGCATGCCCAGCGCAGGTCTTTTTCCAGATTGGCCAGCGAGAAGCGCGGCGCGTGATCGCCGTCCAGATAGCGCTGCCCCAGCCGCCGGTACAAGGGCGAAGCCAGGCCGCTGCCGTCCAGCGCGTCGAGAAAGCTGTCCACCGCCAGGCCATGCGCCCTGAGCAAGGCGATCGCCTCGCCCAGTCCGCCCGCCATCACGCCGACCAGCAGGTTCAAGGCCAGCTTGGCGGTATTGCCCGCGCCCAAGCCGCCCAAGTGGTGGACGCCGCGCCCCAGCGCCCACAGCAGCGGGCTCGCCCACTCCACATCCGCCTCCGCGCCGCCCACCAGAAAATGCAGCGTGCCGTGGCTGGCGTCATGCACGCTGCCGGTCATCGGCGCCTCCACCAGCGGCCAGCCGGCCGCGGCTGACTCCGCGCCCAACGCGGCCAACTGGGTGGGTTGATGGGTGCCCAGATCCACCAGCCGGCGGCCGGCGGCCGGCACGCTGGCGATGCCATCCCGGCGGAACAGCAGCGCGCGCAGCGCGGCGCTGTCGGTCAGCACCGTCGCCACCCAATCGGCCCCGGCCACGGCCTCGGCCGGCGTCTCGTGCGCGCTGGCGCCGGCGTCCCGCAACGGCGCCATCCGCTCAGGGCTGCGGTTGTAGGCCCTCACCGTCCAACCCTGCGCCAGCAGCCTCAAACCCAGCGTCGCGCCCATCGTGCCGCAGCCTATCAACGCCAGCCGCTTTCCCACATCCCGCCTGCTCATGTCCTCTCCTCCGCCACGCAGACCAAGGCCTTGAAACGCTCGCGCCGGTATAGCGCGGCGAAATAATCCGGCACCTCGTCCAGGCGCAGTCTGTCGGAAAACATCAGATCCAACGCTGGCTCGCAATCGGCCATCGCCGCCGCCACCTCGCCGCGCAGGCCGATCGGATCGCCAATCACGAACTGCAGCGCGATCTCGCGTTGCATCAGCGCGCCCCAATCCAGTTCGAAACGGCCGGCCTGCGATCCCGCGCCCACCAGCCTGCCGCGCGGCCTCAACGCCGCTAGCGCAGTCTTCAAGCCAGTCTCGCCGCCCACCGCGTCTACCGCGGCGTCGAACATGCCGGCCAAGCCCAGCGCCGCGTCGGACAAAGGCTGTCCAACCGCGATCTCCGCCACCGCCAGCCCGCCGCTCCGGGCGCGCGCCGCGCGGGCGGGATTAGCCTCCAGCAACAAAACCTCCGCGCCCCGGCGCGCCGCCAGCCAGGCGGTCAGGACGCCCACCGGGCCGGCTCCGACCACCGCCAAACGTTCGCCCGGAGCCAGCGCCAGCCGTTGCAGCGCCCCCAGCGCGGTCGGCATCACGTCGCCGGACAGCAAGCCAAAGCGCGGGTCCGCGCCATCGGCCAACGGCGTCAGCGCGACATCCGCCCGCGGCACCCGCACATATTCGGCCAAGCCGCCGTCCAGCCGCGGCTGCAGGCCGGAAAAGCCGAACAGCCGCCGCTCTGCGCACTGGGCATGCCGCCCCGCCGCGCAGGACTCGCATTCGCCGCAAGCGATGAAATCGGCGCAGGCCGCGCGCTGCCCGGGCCGCAGCGATTTCACCGCAGGCCCCGCCGCCGCCACCACGCCGACGAACTCATGCCCGATCACCGTCCCTGGCTCGAAGCCCGGCACCGCGCCGCGGTAGATGTGCAGATCGGTGCCGCAGGTGGACGCGTGGGTGACCCTGAGCAGTGCGTCGTCCGGCGCCAATAGCGCCGGCCGTGGCAGCGTCGCCAGTCTCAGCCGCTGCGGCCCTTCCCATACCACCGCCCGCATTGTGTTCATCTCAGCTCCATCGCAAACCGGTAGGCCGCCTCCAGCGCGGCGGCCAGATTGACGCCGGAGAGGCCGCCGTCGGCCGCGCCCAGCACGGTGTAGGGAATGCCGGCGCGCCGCAGCGCGTCCTCCGGCCCAAGACGCGGCGCTTGCCCGGCGGCGATCACCACGCTGCGCGCCGGCAGGCTGCGCAGCGCGCCGCTGCGCTCGCGCACAATCACCGCGTCCGCAGTGACTTCCGCCACCTCCGCGCGGCCCAGCAGCCGCACGCCGTCGCGGCGCAGCGCGTCCATCAATATCCAGCGCGTGGTGCGGCCGACGCGGTGGGCGAACTTGCGGCCGGAGCGCTGCAGCAGCGTGATCGCCGGCTCCTCGTCGTCCGCGCCTCCGTCCAGATACGGCGCCAGCGCCTCCGCCGGCAGGCGGCGCGCGAGATAGGCGCGCGCGTTCCGCGCCAGCCCGCCGCGCAGGGCGGCCAGGTATTTCGCCAGATCGCAGGCGATGCCCCCGCCGCCGATCACCACCACTGGAAACGCCACCGGACAGCCTTGCTCCAGCACCTCGGCGTAATCGCGCACATGCGGCAGCTCCAGGCCCGGCACGCCTTCCGGCCGCCGCGGCGCGGCGCCCTGCGCCAACACCACGTGGTCCCAGCGCGCGGCGTCGACCGCGCTCTCGTCGAAACTGCGGCCCAACCGCACCTCCACGCCAGCGCGCAGCAGCTCGCCGCGGTAGTAACGGATGGTGGCGGCGAACTCCTCCTTTTGCGGAATGCGCGCGGCCAGCCGCAACTGGCCGCCCAGTTCGTCCCCGGCCTCGAACAACGTCACGCGCGCGCCGCGCCGGGCCAGGAACAAGGCCGCCCCCATGCCGCTGATGCCGCCGCCGGCCACCGCCACTTCCAGCGCGCGCGTCAGCGGCGGATAGCGCCCTTCCTCCGGCAATCCGCAATCGGGATTGACGCTGCAGCCGACCGGCTGGCCGGTCAGCACGTGGTCCAGACAACGCTGGTTGCAAGCGATGCAAACGTTGATCTCGTCGAAGCGGTTTGCCCGCGCCTTGCCCGCCAGCGCCGGGTCGGCCAGAAAAGGCCGCGCCATCGCGATCATGTCGGCGCTGCCGTCCAACAGCAGCGCCTCGCCGTCGCGCGGGTCGTTGACCCGGTTGCTGACGGCCAGCTTCAGCTGCGGGTAGCGCCGCCGCGCCAGCCGGGCGGCGTCGGCGAAAGCCGCGCGCGGCACCGCCATCGAGATGGTCGGCACCTCGGATTCGTGCCAGCCTATGCTGACGTTGAGCAGGTCGATGCCATAAGGCAGCAGCTTGCCGATCAGCGCCATCGACTCCTCGGCGTCCAGCCCGTCCGGCAGCAGGTCCATGCAGGGCAGGCGGAAGATCAGCGGAAAATCCGCCCCGACGCGGCGGCGCACCGCGGCGGCGATCTCCACCGCCAGCCGCGCGCGGTTGTCGAAGCCGCCGCCCCAGCGGTCGGTCCGCTTGTTGCAGGCCGGCGCCAGGAACTGATGCACCAGGAAGCCCTGGCCGAACAGCAGCTCGATCGCGTCGTAGCCGGCGGCGACGGCGCGGGCTGCGCAATCGGCGTGGGCGGCGATGGTCGCCTGAATCTCGGCCTCGGACAGCGGCCTGGGCGTGAACACGCTGGACGGCAGCCGCTCAGCCGACGACGACACCATGCCGCCGTGAAAGGCCTCTCGGCCGAAATGCAGGATCTGCAGCGCAATGCGGCCACCAGCCTCGTGCACCGCGCCGGTGATCAGCCGGTGGCCGGCGATTTCGTCGTCGCGGCGCAAGGCGAAGCCGCCGGCGGTGGTCCTGCCCGCCTCGTCCGGCGCGCAGCCGGCGCTGACGATCAGCCCGACGCCCTCCCGGGCGCGCAGCGCGTAGAACGCCGCCATCCGTTGCCAGGCGTCGTCGCATTCGTCCAGATTCAAGTGCATCGAGCTCATCAGCAGCCGGTTGGGCAAGCGCAGCCGGTTCAGCGCGATCGGCGAGAACAGCCGGCCGAGCAAGGGCCGGGCTTCAGGCACACAGCCCTCCGTCGACCACCAGCACGTGGCCGGTGATGTAGCTGGCCGCGCCCGAGCACAGGAAGCCGACGGTCTGCGCCACCTCCTCCGGCCTGCCGAAGCGAGCCAGCGGGATTTGCTTGGCGCGCGCGTCCTCCAGCAAGGCCGCGCCTTTGTCCGACGCTTTCATTTCCGCCAGCATGTCGGTTTCGATGAAGCCCGGCGCCACCGCGTTGACGCGTATGCCGTAGCGGCCGACCTCGCGCGCCAGGCCTCGGGTCAGCGCCAAGAGGCCGGCCTTGGCCGCCGCGTAGTTGGCCTGGCCGACCTGCGCCCGCATGCCGCCGACCGAGGCGATGTTGACGATCTGCCCGCTCTTGCGGCTCATCATGGTCTGCAGCGCGGCGCGCGCGCAGTGGAAGCTGCCGTCGAGATTGCTGCCCAGCACTGTGGTCCAATCGTCGGCCGGCATCATCGCCAGCAGGCCGTCGCGGACGATGCCGGCATTGTTGACCAGGGTCTGCACCCAGAAGCCGCGCTGGCGGATGTCGGCGAACATCGCCGCCACCGCATCGCGGTTGGACACGTCGGCGCGAACCGGATAGGCCTCGCCGCCCGCTGCCCGTATCGCCGCGCAGGCGTCCTCGGCCGCCGCGCCGTCCAGCCGATAGTTGACGAAGACCGGCAGCTTGCGGCCGGCCAGCTCCAGCGCGATCGCGCGGCCTATGCCCCGCCCCGCGCCGGTGACCAGCGCCGCCTTGCACAAGGCGAGCGGCAGTGCGTGTTCACTCATCGCGTTCTCCATGATGGCCGCCGCGCCCCTGCGCGCGGCGCGAAAACAATGGCGCTCACCGGCGCAGCCCCAGCGCGCAGAACGCCCCGGCGGCGTCGTTGCCCAACACCAGCGCGGCGGCGTCATCCGGCAGCGCTCCGCCGGCTGCGGCCTGCGCCAGCGCCGGATCGGCGTCCGCCGCCACGTCCGGCGTGGCCGGCGCGCGCCGGCTTGCCAGCGAAGCGGCGGCCAAGGCCACCTGCAGCGCGCCGCTCCAGCTCTCGCCCTCCCCCGCCAGCGCCCGCGCGGCCAGCAGCTTGCACGGCCGCCCGGCGCGCTCCGCCAGCCAGCGTCGCAAGGCCCGCGTCTCCAGCCTTTCGTGATCGCGGCCCGCGCCACCGGCGCCCGGCAGCAGCAGGGCCGGCTCGGCGTCGGCCGCGCGGCGCCAGCCGTCCAGCAGCGATTGGACCGCGTCGCCCCGGCCCAGCCGGCCGGCATGCCAGCCGCCCAGCCTGGCGTAGACGCGCGCGCCGCGCGCCGCCGCGCGCTCCGCGTCCTCCAGCACCAGCATGCACGCGCCCTCGGACGGGATCAGCCCTCCGCCCCGTTCGCCGAAGAAGGCCGGCCTGCCGGCCAGCGCCGCGTCGCCGTAATAATCGCGGCAGAAACGCAAGCCGAAGCGCGACAGCGCCTCCACGCCGCCCGCCAGCGCGATCTCGGCCCGGCCGGAGCGGATCAGGCCGGCGGCGCGCGCCACCGCCTGCAGCGAAGCCAGCGGCCCCGAAGCCAGCACCGAGCTGGGGCCGCGCAGACCGAAGCGGATCGCCATCTGGCCGCAGGCGATATTGCGCGCCACCAGCGGGAATTCGGCCGGATTGATCCGTTCCGGCCGCCCCTGCAGCAGCGGCAGCGAAAACTTGTGCACCGAGGTCTGCTCGGAGCGCGCGGTGCCCAACAGAGCCGCGCAGTCTTCCGGCGCCCCGCCGTCGCTGTAGCCCGCATCCTCCAGCGCCGATCCGGCGGCGAAGCTGGCCAGCATCATCGGCTTGTCCATCAGCCGCAGCGCGCGCTCGTTGAAATAGCGGGTGCGGGGATAATCGCCGACGCTGGCGATCAGGGACTCGGCGTGCGGCGGCGACGCCGCCTCCGGCCAGGCGGAAAACACGAAGCGTCCGCCGCGCGCGGCGTCGAACACGCTGTCCAGCCCGACGCCGTGCGGCCCGACCACGCCAATGCCGGTAATCGCCACTTCACGCATGTCCATCCTCCCGGTAATGGCCAAACACGATGCAGGAGCAGGCGCCGCCGAAGCCGAACGATTGCGACAGCGCCCGCCGCAGCGCCGCCGGCCTGGCCTCGGCTCCGACCAGGCGGCTGCGCAGTTCCGCCTCGTCGCCGCGGGTGTGCAGCGTCGGCGGGATCAGACTGTTCTCCAGCGCCAATACCGTCGCCGCCGCTTCCAGCGCGCCGGCCGCGCCCATGCAATGACCGATCGAGGCCTTGTTGGAGCTGATGTGAAGCCGCTCGGCGGCATCGCCGAACACCAGATTGATCGCGCGGATCTCGGACGCGTCGTTGTGGCGGGTGCCGGTGCCGTGGCAATTGATGTAGTCGATGTCCGCCGGCGCTAGGCCGGCGTCGTCCAGCGCGCGGCGGATCGCCAGCGCCTCGCCGCCGCCGTCTTCCGAGGTGGCGGTCAGGTGGTGGCCGGTATTGGACAGACCGTAGCCCAGGATCTCGGCATGGATGCGCGCGCCGCGCGCGCGCGCCGACTCCAGCGTTTCCAGATGAAACAGGCCCGCGCCCTCGCCGATGAAGAAGCCGTCGCGCTCGCTGTCGAACGGCCTGGGCTCGCCCGTAGTGATCGAATACAGGCCGTTGAAGGCCGCGTGTATCATCTCCGCCAGCACATCGCCGCCGCCGGACAGGCAGCGGTCGCACTCGCCGCCGCGTATCAGGTCGAAGGCGTAGCCCAGCGCGTCGGTGGTGGACGAGCAGGCGGTGGACACCAGCGACGACGGCCCGGTCAGATTGTGCCGCCGCGCCAGGAAGTCCAGCTGGTAATGGGCCGGTATCGTCTCCGCCGCCACCGGCGACGGCAAGCCCGCCTCGTAGGCCGCGCCGTACTCGCGCATATTGCGCATGCCGGCGCACAGCGTGCCCAGCACGCAGCCGACGCGCTCGGCGTCATCGAATATCAGCCCCAGGCCGGCGTCCCGCAACGCCTCGGCGGCGGCCAGCGCCAGGAAGTAGGCGCTGTCCTCGCCCGGGTCGCCGCAGCGCGCGCGCGCGCCGGCGTCCGCCAGCAACTCGGCCGGCGCCTCGCCGCCCTGCCCGCTTCGGTAAACCGAGGCGTCGAAACCTTGTATCGGCCGCCGCGCGCTTTCGCCGCCCGCCAGCGCCTGCCAAAAGCGCTCGAGGCCCGCGCCGTAAGGCGACACCACGCCAATGCCGGTGATCACCACTCTTCGCTTGTCCATGCCCCCTCCCGCCGCCGCGCTAGCGCCGCACGCCGGCTATCGTCAATTCCACGGTCAGCACTTTGTCCCCGCCCACCTTGCCCAGCCCGCTGACCGCGTACATCGCGCTGCCCGGCGTCGGCTTCACCTCCAGCGCGTAATCCACCCGCTCGTCCGGCCGGACGAAACGGTGGAAGTAAGACTTGCGCACCCCGGCCAACACGCCCAGGGTTCCCGGCGTCCAATCCTCCCCGCCGCAGCGTATCGCCACCCCGGCCAGCTGCGCGGCCGCTTCCAGCAGGTAGACGCCGGGCACGATGGGCTCGCCCGGAAAGTGCCCGCGCAAATGGGGATGGTCGGCGCGCCAGCTGGCCCCGCCGCCCACCCTCCAGCCATCCACCTCGGCGTCGCAGAGGAAGAAAGCGTCGCCGGCGTGCGGCAGCAGCGCCGCCAGTTCATCGCCGGAGAATTGCCGCGCCGCCACGGCTACAGGTCTTCCTCGGCGTCGAAGGCCGTCACCGCCTCCAGGTCCAGCTCGATGAAGCGGCGGGCAGCGCCGTCGCCGAAGGCGTCCAGCACGTAGCGCGCCAGCGTGCGTATGCTGTTGACCACCTTGGGGTTGAAGTTCTCCGGGATCACCGCGTCCAACAGCTCGTGCAGCGTGGCAATGGCGTCGAAGGCCTCGATGGAGTCCAGGCCGATCTGGTTGATCAGGTCGGCGTCGGCCGGCAGCGGCTGGTCTTCGTCCAGCTTCAGCAGCCGGACCAGGAAGTCGCGCAGCTTGTCCTCCAGCGCGGCCTCGAGCGCGACGGTGGCGTCGTTCATTGCAGTCTCCTCCTTTGGTAATCAGGCGGCATGGCCGCGTATCGCGTGGAAAAAGCCCGGGTAGCGGTCGTTGACCGCGCCGAAGCCGTGCTGGCGGTACCAGCCGCGGACCTCGGGCCTGCCGTGGCGGAACTGGTGCGGCGGCATCACGTTGTCGAAGGACAGGAACACCGAGCTGCGGTACAGCTCGCCCAGCGTCGGCCGGTCCGGATAGATGGGAAAGCGGTCCTTGTTCACCCGGTACTGGGCTTTGAGGAAGCGCAGCACCAGCGGGAAGAAGACGGCGATATAGGCGTGGCACAGCGCGATCGTCATCCAGTGCGGCAGCCGGTGGCCCAGCTTGAGGAAATGGCTGTCGCGCTGGCGGTACAGCCCGGCCCAGAAGCTGTCCTCTTCCGGCAGCGGATACAGCCAGGTCATGAAGTCGCCGCCCGGCGCCACCAGCGCGCCGATCGCGCGGAAGGCGCGCAGCGTGTCCGGCGTGTGGTGCAGCACGCCTATGCTCATCGCGAACTGCAGGCTGTGATTGGCGAACGGCGGGAACCAGACGTTGGCCTGGACGAAGTGCAGATTGGGCAGATCGCGGTTTTCCCAGGCTGCGCGGGCGATGGCGTTGGACTGGTCTATCGCCACCACCTGGTGCTGCGGAAAACGCCGCGCCAGCTCGCGCGCCTTCTCGCCGCTGCCGCAGCCGGCGTCCAGCAGCCAGGCGCCGGACGCGCGCGCGGACAGGCCGGGCGTGAACTCGCCGACGAACCAGTCCATGAACTTGCCTATCTCGTAGCCGTACACCACCGCGCGGCGCTCGGCGCGGCCGGTTTGCCGCTTGTTCCACTGGTAGGTGAAGCCGCTGCGGGTCCTGGCCACCAGGCCGTCCTGCAGCAAGAGGCGCGGCACGCCCTGCACCACCGGGTAATGGCGGCGGCAGCCGACGCAGCTGAGTTCGCCATCCTCGACCTCGCCCTCCTGCTCCCCGTTTCCAGCCACATGCAGTTCGCCGCGGCAATGGGGGCAGCGGAGAATGGCCAGCAATTCGCGTTTCATCGTTGTCTGCTCCAGCTAGGTTTGTGATCAGGCCGGCTGCCGCTCGAGCGCGCCGCCACGCGCGCGCTGGCCGAAACGGGCGTCCAGCGCGTAGCGGGTACTCAGCCGCAGCGCGGCCTCGACATCCGGCAACGCGATGCCGGCGGCGGCCAGCTCCGCCTGCGTGGCCGCGCAATCGAAATCGCGCTCCTCGGCCAGGTAGGCGCGGTAGGTGCGCAACAGCAGCTTCAGCGGGCTCAGGTGGAAACGGCGCAGCTCTTCCGGCGACGCCATCGCCTCCAGATCCTCCGGGCGGAACATCCTCGGCCTGGCCGGCGCCCTGCCATCCGGCCGGCGCTCGGCCAGCTCCTGGTACATCAGGCCGAAGATGCGCTCGAAATCCGGACTGTTGGCCAGGCCGGCGGTCAGGTGATAGCAGCGCCCGACGGCATGAGCGGACGCGTCCAGGTGCAGCATCGCCTCGCACACGTAATCCGCCGGCACCAGATCGGGCCGGGCCCCGGCGTTCGCCGGCAGCACCGGCATGCGGCCGCGCTCGGCCAGCTTGAGGAATTCGTAGTAGCCGAAGAACTTGCGTATGCGCCCGGTTTGCGACTCGCCGATGATCTGGCTGGGCCGGTAGACGGTCAGCGGCAGCCGCCCGCTCGCCTGCCAGACCAGCTGCTCCGCCTCGAACTTGGACTGCTCGTAGCCGTTGCAGAAGGCCTGCCCCTGATCGAGCTCATCCTCGCCCAGCCGTCCGCTCCGCCGTCCGGACACATAGGCGGTGGACACGTAGTTGAGCCGGAAATCGGCCCAGGCGCGCATCGCCTCTTCGGCGAACGCCAGCACCGCGCGGGTGCTGTCTACATTGGCCGCGCGCGACGCTTCCAGCGGCAGGTCGAAATCCACGCTGGCAGCCAGATGGAACACGCGGCGGGTCCGCGCCGCCAGCTCGCGCCATGCCGGCTCTGCCAGGCCGAACCGGGGCAGAGAGACATCGCCATGGCATAGAAGCACCCTGGCCCGCTCCGAGGGCGACAGGCCGCCGTAATCCATCGCCTCGTCCAGCCTGCCGGCCGCCTGCTGCGGCGTGTCGCCGCGCACCAGCGCCGCCACCTGGCAAGCCGGGTGGCGGCGCAGCAGCCTGGGCAGCAATTCCCCTCCCAAGCCGCCGGTAGCGCCGGTCAGCAACACCGTTCCCTGCCAACCCCGATCGACAAAACTCATTTGTCATTACCTTTGCGCGGCCGCGCGCGGCGCCCGCCCCAGGCGGGCACGCTTCGCTCAGCGATTGCGGTGGATCACGTAGTCGACGAAGGCGGAGAAGCGTTCGCGGTCGACCGGATTGAGGAAGTCCATGCCGGCGACGATGGCCTGGGTGCTGTCGATATAGCCTTGGGCGATGTCGCGCGCGGCGTCGAAAGCGCCGCTGCCCGCCATCAGCGCCACCGCCTCGGCCAGCGTCTGCGGATCGGCGGTGCGGCTCTGCAGGATCTCGATCAGCCGGGCCCGCTCGGTAGAGCCCAGCCGCTCCAGCGCCAGCAGCACCTGCAGATTGATCTTGCCCTGGGTGATGTCCTCGGCCAGCGCCTTGCCCCACTTGTCGTCGCCCGGCTGCACATTGAGGATGTCGTCGATGATCTGGAAGGCGATGCCCAGCTCCTCGCCCAGCGCGGCGAACTGCGCGGTCTGCTGCGGCGACGCGCCGGCGGCGATCGCCCCCAGCTTCAGCGGCAACCGGTAGGTATAGGAGGTGGAGCGGTGCACCACCGACTGCAGGTACTGCGCCGGCGTGCCGTCCAGCCGTCCCATCCACGGCCAGGTGGTGTCTATCGTGGTGCCCACCCCGGTCACCCAGTGCTCCCAGGCGATCTCGTCGGCCAGCCGCTGCGCCTGCTCCGGCTCCAGGCCGGAATCGTCGGCGGCCAGCAGCTGGAAGCAGGCGTTCAGCCAGGCGGAGCCGGCGGCTCCGGCGACGCGGACGCCGACCTGGCGATGCGCGGTCGGCCCGCCGCGGCGCAGCGGCGAATCGTCGGCGACGTCGTCCAGCACCAGCGAGGCGGCGTGGATGATCTCGGCGATCGCCACCACGACCGGCGCCCGCCGCGGATCGCGCTCGAAAGCCTGCATCACGCTGCAGACCAGGAAGGGCCGCAGCATCTTGCCCATCCGGTTGTGGTAGGAACGATAGGGATCAAGCCAAGCCTGCTTGACCGCCTGCTGCATGGGTTCGGACAGCCGCGCGCCCAGCGCGGCCTCCAGATAGGTTCGGCTCGCCAGCCGGTCTATCGTCGCCAGCACCGTTTCGCGGCACCACGGATACCAGCGGCGGTACTGCTCCGCCAGCGTCGGCGCCATGTCGGCCAGGAAGTCGTCGCTGTATTGCGCGCTATCGCTCATCACTGCCTCCCTTCCGAAACCGGCGCGTCCAGCGCCGCGAGAAAAGCGGCCATCGCCGCTCCGACCTCCGGCCCCAGCCGGCGCGCGCCGTCCAGCGCGGACGACTGCAGCCGGTCGGCGCTGGCCAGCAACGCCGCGCGGTCGTATTCCGCGCGCCAGCGGACTTCCGCTTCCGCCACCCGGCGGCCGTTCAACGACAGCGAACGGGCCTGGCCGTCGGCCAGGGCCCGCAGCCGCAGCGATACGCCCAGTTCGCTCCCCGCCTGGCGCAGCGCGTCGGCTTCCGCCGGCGCCAGTCGCGCCGCCGCGGCGGCGGTCGCGGCGGCCAGGCCGAAGCCCGGCGCGCCGGCGTAATTGGCCAGATGGGCGATGAAGTCGGTCAGCGAGCCATGCTCCAGCCTGCGCTCGGCGCCCCACAAGTCCATCGTGGTGCCCAGGCTCTGCTGAAACAGATAGCGCTGGGCCAGGCGCAGCCTCGCCTCCGGCGCGAGGTTCTCCGCGCGGCGCAACACCAGCACCGGCGCCAGCTGGCGGGCGTTGTAGGCGATGGTGACCCACACCGGCAGCGGCACCGCCACCTTGTCGCTGACGCTGGCATCCAGATCCCGGCCATTGGCCAGATCGTCCAGCATGAAGGATGCCAGATGGGTGAACTCCAGCGCGGCCAGCAAAGCCGGATGCTCGCGCTTGTCGCCGCCCAGCGCGTCGATCAGCAAGCCGGCCAGCGCCGGCTTCAGCCTGGCGTCGTGCTTGTCCGCCCACTCGCGCAGCGGCTGGAAGAAACCCTGCTCCAATGCCGGCCAGTCCCAGCCGAAACGGGGCCGATCGACCACTTCGGCCAGCCAGGCCATGTCCTCTCGCTCCGGCAGGTAGCGATGGAGGGCCGCCGATGCGCATTGCTGCGCCGCCTTGAATTGCGTGGTAATCACATCAACTCCCTGTAGTCAGTGAATGCGTCCACACCATGCCGGCCGCCAGCAGGCCGCCGCCGTACATGATGTACAGATGGGAAGCCCAGTCCTTTTCCGGCTGGCGCCGGTACCATTCCAGAAACAGCAAGCCCACCGGCAGATGCACCACGGCGAACAGCATGCAGCCCGGCGTCAGCACGCCGGAGGCCGCGCCGTAATACATCAGCGCGCAGGTCAGCAGATGCACCAGCCGCAGCAACCAGTAGGCGGCCCGCTCGCCGACCAGCAGCGGCACGGTGCGGAAGCCGGCCCTGGCGTCGCCCGGCATGTCGCGGATGTCCCACATCAACTCGACGAAGTAGTTGAGGGCAAAACTGAGGACGATGGCCTGCAGCGCGGCCTCGCCGGGCCGCGCGCCGACATAGAGATGCGGCGTCAGCACCAGCGCCACCGACCAGAACAGCCCGGCGTACAGGTTCTTCACGAACGGCACTTCCTTGATCCGCAGCGGCCGGCCGCGCCAGTTGAACGGCAGCGGGCGGCTGTACAGCGAGCCCAGGAAATGCACGGCGCCGCCGTACAGCACGAAGATCCAGCCCGCGTGCAGCGACAGCAGGAAGCCGCCGAAGAAGCAGGCGGCGACCACCGCCTTGGTGTGGCGGTTGCGGCCGAACAAGCGGTAGCGGCTGCTGTAGTTGACGTCGTCCTCCTCGGCGTCGGTATAGATGTTGTAGATGTAGCCGCCGGCGGTGGTCAGCACGATCATCAGGTAGTAATCGAAGCCCAGCGGCAAGCGCAGCGCCTGGTTCCAGAAATAGGTGAGGAACACCGGCATCAGCGCGATGTGGAAACGGTTGGTGAAGAAGTAGCCGGCGGTGCCTAGGCTCAAGGCGCGGATATTCATGCTGTCACCTGCACAGTAAGGGAAGCAGTTGATCGATGGCGTCGATGCGCCAGTCCGGCTCCGGGCCGCCCGGCGCGTCGCCGCCGGACGCCACCAGCACCGCTTTCGCGCCGGCGTTGCGCGCCAGCGCGACGTCCTGAAGCGGCGAGTCGCCGATCACCACGCAGTCGGACAAGGGCGCCGGCAAATCCATCACCGAAGCCAGCGCATAGGGGTTAGGCTTGCCCAGCACCAGCGCCTGCGCATCCAGCGCCTGCTCGACGCGGGCCACGGTCTGGCCGGGGCCGGGATGGATGCCGTCGCCATCGGGAAAGCCCAAGTCGCGGCAGGTAGCGATCAGCTGCGGCTGCGCCGCCCGCGCCAGACGACGCAGCGTTTCCTCGTCCAGCGCCGGATCGCGGCTCGCCACCACGGTGTCCGCCTCTTCCGGCGCCGCCCAGCTCAGCAATCCGCCGCAAATCGCGTCCAGTTCGGCGCGCAGCGCGTCGGAGCCGACGACGAACAGCTTCCGCGGCCGGCCGCAGCGCCGCAGATAATGTGCGACCGTCATCGCCGCGGTGTACACCTCCCCGGCGTCAACCTCGACGCCGGCCGACGCCAGCTGCTTCGCCACCTGTTGCCGGCCGACGCTGCTGGAATTGGTGAGGAAGCGCAGCGGATGTCCGGCCGCGCGCAGCTGGCGCAGCACCTCTCCGGCAGGCTGGTGGCCGGCCGGCTCCCGCCGTCCCAGCAGCACGCCATGCAGATCGAAGATCAGGGGCGCGTAAGCCATCGGCGTCCTCCTCAGGCCAGCAGCGCCGCCGCCGGGCGGGAAGCCGCCAACGGACGGTGCCAGTAGGCCGGCGACACGAAGTAGTCGGAAAATTGCCGCAGCAGCGGCAGCCTGTCCGCCGCCAATGCCGGCGTCGCGTCGTCCAGCGCCGCCCCGGCGCGGGCGATGCAGCGCTCCACTTCGCTGCCGCAAGCGTCCAGCGCGCCGCTGCGAGCCAGGATGGCGATGATGTCGCCGCTGTCCAGGCCGGCCTGCGCGCCCGATTGCCACGCCAGCAACGCGTCCCGGTCGCGGCCTTCGGCCATGGTCTTGGCCAGCGCGTACAGATAAGTGGGCTTGCAGTGCAGCAGATCGGTGGCGATGCCGCGCCCCTGCCCCTTCTCGCTGGCGGCGTTCAAATCCTCCAGATCATCCTGCAGCTGGTAGGCCAGCGCCGATTGCCCGGCCCAGCGCTCCAACGCCTCGGTCCGGCCCGCTTCCGCTCCCGCCAGCCGCGCGCCGGCGTACGCGCACAGCTCGAACAATCGGCCGGTCTTCAGCCAGGCGTTGTCCAGGCAGGCCTGCGGCGACGGCATCTCGTCGCCCTCGTGGAACACGTCCTTGAGCTGGGCCGCGTTGTCGAAGAATTCGTGCCGCTCCAGCGCGCGGGCGACGTCCAGCACCGCGGCCTGGCCGAATCCGCTCTCCAGCAGCAGCCTGCCGGCCAGCGCGCGGCAGATCTTGCCGTAGGCGAAGGCTGTGATCGCGCCGCGCCGCATCGCGCCGCCGGAAAACACCCGGCCGACGCCATCCTCCGGCCCGCGCCGATCGGCGAACCAGCCGGCGAAGGCCTGGTGCACCGTCGGCCAGCCGCGCCGCGCCGCGTCCTCGTCGTAAATGTCGTCGTGCACCAGCGTGTGGTGGTGGTACAGCTGCATCGCGGCGGCCACCGGCAGGATGGCGTCCTCGTCTCCGCCGCAGGCCAAATGGGCCAGCGCCGCCGCGATGCCGTGCATCCGTTTGCCGTCGCAGTCCAGGTAATGCCGCAGCCAGCCGTACACGCGGCCGATCAGCGGGTGGCCGCGCTCCGGCCCGTCCCCGCGCAGCGACTCGATCGCCGCCGCGATGCGTTCGTCTATCCTTCCCCGCAACCGCTCCAGTTCGGCCGGCATGCGCTGCGTATCGTGCGCTGTTGCGTTCATCAACGGCTCCTTGCTCATGCGATGGTCGCCGGCGCGGACCGCCGCGCCGCCTCCCCGGACGCGGCCGACCCGTCGTCGGCCAGATGCAGGTGGTGCCAGAGCTGGGTGCTGGCCACAAAAGTGGCTCCCAGCCCCAAAGCCAGCCGCTCGAGATAGCGCCTGGCCTTGCCGCCGGCTGACGGCGGCGAGGCCAGCGCCTGGAACAGCAGCCGCACCCGCTCGGGATCAAAATAACCGTACTCGGCCAGCTTGCCCGGCGACAGCAACTCTGCGTATAACGGCGCTGCGCGCGGGCCGACGAAAGGGGTGCCGAACGGCATCACGAAACGGGTTTTCGGCCGCCAGGCCACCTCATCCGGCAACCAGCGCGACGCGGCGACGCGCAGGATGTGCTTCTCCCGGCCGCGGCGCAATTTCAGCGTCGGATCCAACGCCGCCGCGTATTCGACCAGCTCCCGGTCCAGGAAGGGATAGCGCCCCTCGACCGAGTTGGCGGCGTAGATGCGGTCCCCGTGCGCGCCCAGCAGATAATTGGGCAGCATCACCTGATAGGACACGTACAGCGAGCGGTCCAGCCAGTGGCGGCCGCGCACCGCGCCGCGGTCGAACTCGAAGCCATCCCAGCAGCCGCCGGCTGCAGCCATCGCGCGCAGATCGGCGGAGAGCAACGGCGTCAGCGCCTCGCGGTAGAACTCCCATTCATAGGCTTGCGCCGGCACGCAGCCGAAATGCTCGGCCAGCGCGCCCAGCCTGTCTTCGCCCGGCAACAGGCACTCCGAGCCGTAATGGCCGCGTAGCCAGGGCCGCATCAGCGCCCGCAGCGGCGCGAGGCCCCGGCGCGTCAGCGCGCCGAATCGCCGGTATTGGCGGAAGGCCAGATAGCCGGCGAAGGCCTCGTCGGCGCCCTCTCCGGTCAGCACGATTTTGGAGCGCTTGCCGGCTTCTCCGGCCAGCCGCATCAAGGCCGACGCCTCGGTGGAAATCACCGGCGTCTCGCCATGCCAGATCAGCCGGGGGAAGGCGTCGGCGATGCCCGCCTCGTCGATCCGGACCCGTTTCAGATCCACGCCCAAGCACTCGGCGGTGCGGCCCGCCGCCCCGCCCTCGTCCATCCGCCCGTGTTCGGATGCGGCGCAGAAAGCGGCGATCGGCGCTCGCCTGCCGCGCTGCAGCAGCGCGGCGATCACCGCCGAGTCGATGCCGCCGCTGAGGAAGCAGGTTGGCTCGAACTCGCCTTGGGCGTGGCTGGCCACCGCGCGCTCCAGCCGAGCCGCCAGGCCGTCGGCCGCCTGCGCCTCGCTCAGCCTGGCATGCTCGCCGGCCAGCGGAAAATCCAGCGACCAGTAGCGGCTAGTCTCCGCCCGGCCAGCGCGGACGCTGAGCCTATGGGCGGGGGGCAACTGATGGATGCCGGCGAAGGGCGTCAGCGGCGCGCAGACCGCGCCGAAATAACCGAGCTGCAGCATCGCCCGCGGCTCCGCCCGGTGCGGCATGCCGGCCACCGCCAGCAGGCCCTTGATCTCGGAGCTGAAATACAGCGCGCCGTCCAGCCGCGCCCAATGCAAGGGACAGATGCCCATCCGGTCGCGCGCCAGATGCAGCGAGCCGTCGCGGGAGTCGAAAATGGCGATGGCGAACTGGCCGTCCAGCCATTGGAAGCAATCCGCTCCGTACTCCTCGTACAGGTGGACGATGACTTCGCCGTCGCTGCCGCCGAACAGGCTATGGCCGCGGCGCGATAGTTGTTCGCGCAACTCGAGATGGTTGTAGATTTCGCCGTTGAACACGGCGTGGATGGAGCGCTCCTCATTGCAGAAAGGCTGGCCGCCGTTGGCGACGTCGACAATGGCCAGCCTGGACGAGGCCAGCAGCGCCGGGCCGACGCGCCGCGCCGTCAGGCTGTCCGGACCGCGATGGGTCTGGCGCAGTATCATCCGTCTGGCCTCGGCCACGTCGCCATCGTGCGCGTGGCGGTCCAGCAGCGCTCCCGCGATTCCGCACATGCGGCTATCCTCCCGCCCGATCCGACAGCAGCCGCGTGCCCTGCAGCGGCGAGCCGTCCAGCGCGCCGTTCAGATTGCCGGCCACCCTGCCGTCCACCACATAGGTGGCGATGCCGTGGCGCGCGGCGCGGAAGCCATGAGATATTTTGGCCAGCATGCCGCCGCTGACGTCCTGGCCGGCCGCGTCTATCTTGCGCAGCGCGTCGCCGTCGCTCTCGGACAGCTGCCCGTGTATCGCCTCGCCGCGGCCATGCTCCCGGTAGACGCCGTGCGCGCGGGTGGCCAGCACCAGGCTGGCCGCGCCAAGCGCCAGCGCCAGCTCCACCGCGATGATGTCGCTGGAGCAGACGGCGAAGCCGTCGCAATCCAGCACGAAATTGCCTCCGATCACCGGCGTCACGCCGCGGGCCAGCAGCTCCCGCACCGGCCCCAGGTCGAGCGGAGAAGCGCATCCCGCGCGGGCGCGGAACAACTGGATGGCGGGCAGCCGCAAAGGCTTGAGGCCGCCCGCCTCCAGACAATCCACCACCTCCAGCTCCAGCCGGGCCAGATCGCGCGCCACCTCGGCCACCACGCCGGCGCGGCCGCTTGGCAGCCTGCCGTCCAGATAGCCATAGCGGCGCGCCGGCGGCTTGCCGTAAGCGCCGGTGCCGTGCACCAGCACCAGCGGCCGGCCGCTGGCGGCCAGTTCGCGCGCGCGCGCCGTCAGCAGCGCGCGGTTGACGTCCGGGCCGCCGGGCCCCTCGGAGGTGATCAGGCTGCCGCCCAGTTTCACCACCGCGCAACCCGGCGTGGATGCGGGGTGTGGAATGCCGCTCACGATGGCCGCGTCACTGCGCCACGGCGATGGCGTTGGCGGCCTTGATGAACTGCTCGGCCTTCACCGGGTCGATGGTGGTGCCGCGGTCGTAGCCGCTGCACACCGCGCCGCGCACGCCGACCACGTCGGCGCCGATGCGGGCCAGCAGCTCCAGGTGCTCTGCGCGCACCGAACCGGCCAGCGCCACCTTCAGGCCTTTGGCGTGGGCCTGCTGCACGAACTCGGTCAGCTGTTGCTCGTTCAGCGCGTCGAACAGCGATTTGCCGTCCTTGATATAGGTGTCCACCATCACCATGTCCGACTTGGACTCGGCGGCGATTTCCACCAGTTGCTGCGGCGACAGGCCGCCGAAACGCTGATAGTCGGCATAGCCGGCGGTGACCACGGTCACGGACGGATCGAAGTCCTTGCAGGTGCGCACCACCGCGCTCATCAGCTCCACGCCCTCGGCCACGTCCTTGGAGCCGTGCAGGCCGGCCTTGACGTATTTGACGCCGCTGCTGACCGCGCCCAGCGCCGCCAGCGAGGCGGTGCCCGGCTTGTGCGGCAGGTCGCCCAGCGTGGCGCTGAACACCACCTTGGGGTCGTTGATACGGGAGATCACCTCGCGGATGATCCAGGGAAAGCTCGCGCCCAGCGAGCCTTCGTTGATGTTTTTGATATCGATGATGTTCGTGCCGCATTCCCAGGCCACAACCGCTTCCGCCGTACTGATAGGACTGATCAGAACCTTCATTCCCTGCCCCCTGACTCTCACGATTTAAGCAAAACGGCGGCCACCGCCGGCGGCCCGCCCCAATGGATTTCCATCAATAGAACGACCTGACTCCCAGCAACGTCATCCACGCTTCGCCGTGACCCGGATTCGGGCTTGCCGCAGCCTGCGCGACGGCGCTCGCACGAAAATGTGAATGTCATCAAACTACATCATTTGTCGATTTACAAAAATAAAAAACATTCATATCCATCGCCCTTAAGACGGCCCTGCGGCTAAAAAGACACAAGCCATTGTTTTAAATTGGAATCTAACAAAAGTTAATATTTGAAAAATATATTTCCCATTAAATTAATCAATAAGGCAAATCATAAAAAATCCAATTAAAATCAACAAAGTAAAATCATTATCGCAATAAAAAGACAGGGTAGATGACTTATAAATATCAGTAAAATTGACGCTTAATTCATGAAATCCATCCCAAGCAAAGTGGACGGCAGCCCATGCTGAAAATAAGGCCTGTTTATCTGATGTTCGACGATCCGCCGGCCAGTCTCGGTGAGACGCCTCGATAAATACCCCGGAACATCCGCCATCCCGGGCACCCGTCCAGCCAAGCAATGGGGATGCGAATAAAAAAACACGCGGCATGGCAGCCGCGTGTTTTTCTTTTCCCGGCGGTGGAAACCGCCGTTTCATTCCTGCAAGCTCACTCGTCCTGGCGGACATCCAGCAGCTCCTGCAACTGGCTCAGCGTGCCGCTGTCCTTCACCACGTGCTGCAGCCATTCCTCCAGGCTCATCTCCGCCCAGCGCGCCGCGCGCTCGGCCAGCAACGCCACCGGGCTGTGCGGTTCGTTGTGGCGGAAATAGCGGGCCACCTCGGTCAAGGCGGTCACCGCCTCCTGGCGGCTGCGGATCTGGCCGTTGAAGGCGCTGGCCGGAACTGCGGTATGGACCGGACTGGGCATGGCTTGGCTCACGGTTTTGCTTTCCTCGGCGGGCTGCCGCTGCGGCGCGGCCGCCGGCGCGTTGCCGGCGAACTGCTGACGATAGCGCAGGACCAGGTCCTGGCAGGCGTAGATAGCGTTGCGGATATCGGCCAGACTGGGGCCGGCCTGGCCGAAGCGCTGGTCCACCTGGGTGTCCAGCTCTTCATAGGCGGTCAGCAACGCCACCAGCTCCTCAGCCTTGGCCTGGAACCAGCCGTGGCCAGACAGAGTGGCGGCCTTCTCGAAGGCGTCGCCGCTGAGCTTGCCCTCGGCGATGGCGGCTTCCCGCGCCTCGCCATCCTTCAGGCCCAGATTCTCCACATCGCGCGACTGCTGCCACTGATGCCAGCTGTAGCCGCCGAACTCAGGCTTGATCAGCGGCACATTGCGCAAGGCGTTGCCCAGCTGCTGGTTCAGCCACTCCAGCTTGGCCAGGCGCTCGTCCAGATCGTGCGGGTCCAGCTCCGGATAACCGTTTTCCCAGAAATCCCGCAGCCAGCCGCTGACCAGGGACAGGCCCCGCGCCAGGCCGGCGGCGCCATTGACCTGGGTCTGCGCCTCGGCGTACCAGGCCAGGAGCTGCAGGTCCTTGCTCTTGTTCTGCAGCGCGTCCTCACACAGGCGTATCACCTGCGGCCACTCGGCGGTTTTCAGCGACTGCTCCCAATCGCCCATCGCCAGCGACGGATCGTCGCTGCGGCGCGCCTCGCGGATCTGGTCGAAGACCAGAGAATAGGCCAGGTCTTCCCCGGCCGGCGCATCCGGACGTACCGGCTGCATCAGGTGTTCAATGCTTTGATCCATATTCTTTCTCTAACCCTTGCTGACCTGGGGCAGCGTGGAAATCAGCGTGGCGCCGCAGCTGACCTTGTGGCCGTCCAGCGCCACCGCCTTGCCGCCGACCAGCCAGCCGCCGTCGCCTTCGACGATGGTGCAATTGACATGGCCCTGCTGCGGGCAGGTGACGGAGTCGCCGACGCAAGCCACTTGCTTGCCGAACAGCGTGGTGGACGAGGCGGCGCTCACCACCTTGCCGCCGTGGTCGGTAGGGTCGCCCAAACGGATTGCAGCCTTCATGCTGTCGCCTCCTCTGCCGGCGGTCTGGCCAAGGCCAGCGACACCAGCTCGTCATGGAAATGGGTAATCACCGCGGGCGCCTGCAGCCGCGCGCAATGGCTGACCGCCGCCGCCGCCAGCAGCACGGCCGTCGCCGCGCCGGCGTCGCCCCATTCGCGCACCACGTTGCTCGCCTCGTCTATCGGGTGCAACTCCACCTGGTGGCGGGACAGCGCGGTGGCGATGGCCGCCAGGCGGACGCCGCCGACGTCGATCTGGCCGCTGTTGTGGCAAAGCCAGGCCAGGCTGGATGCCTGGTTGTTTTCAGGCTTGGCCTCTTCCGGGCTGAACGGGTAGTCCAGCAGCGCGGCGTTGACCAGCGCGTTGTCCAGCACCGGCTGCAGGCTGCGCGCCAATTGCAGCGCCTTGTCCTGCGCCAGGCTCACCGAGCTGGACTGGGACAGGATGGCCAGCTTGGGCAGCCGGGCCAGGCTGGCCTGCTGGCTGGGCGGCACCACGCCCCAGCCGGCGGACGGGCCAGAGAAATCCTTTTCCCAGTAAGGCTGGTAGGGATCGGCGTCCTCCGCCTCCTGTTCCGGCTCCGCCGGCGCGGCCAGTTCGTCGCGCAGGAACAGCATGGCCACCACCGCGATCCCCGGCTCGCCGAACCAACTGCGGCGCTTGCCCAGTTCGGGATCGGCCTCGCCCCAATCGTCATCGTCTTCCCGCTCCGCCAGCGGCGCGTCGGCCGCCAGCACCACCAGGCCCGGCAACTCTGGGTCTTGCTGCAGCACTTGCAACACGCGGTCGGCCAGCTGCCCGCTACCGGGCAGGAAGCGGCAATCGCCGCCGACATGGACGTCCGCGCCCAGGCTGTCGGCCACCGCCTGCAGCTTCAGCTCCTTGACCCGGGTCAGCTGCTCGACGCCCGGCACCTGGCGCATCGGCTCCAGATACAAAGGCAGCCACGCCGCGCCCGGGGCCTCGGCGTACAGTCCGGCCAACATATCGGCCAAATGCGGCGACAGCGCGTCCATCGCCTCGCCGGCGTCCACCTCATCGCGCGCCAACGCCTGCCAATGGGCGCCGTCGGCCATTTCCGCCAGCCAGGCCGGCTCGTCCTTCACCGGCGCGGCCGCGGTCCACAGCCAACGGCAGCCTACCGCGCGCTGGCGCTCCCGCAGCTCGGCGGCGTGCTGCGCGCGCGCCGCTTCGCGCTTGTCGCTGCGCTCGGCCTCCGCCTGCTCCTCCTGCTGCTTCGCCTCCTCCGCCGCGCGCTTTTCCTTCAAATAGCTCCACAGCTTGACGCCGGCGCTCAGCAGCATGGGCGGCGCCAGATGCAGCATCAGGATGGCCGACGGGCTGATGCGCTGCCAGCTTTGCGGCAGCGCCAGCCACAACAGCGCCCACCAGCCTATGGTGACGCCGCCGAACAGGCCCAACGTTTTCCACATCGCGAATGCTCCTTAGCTCACCTTCACCTTGACCTGCTCGCCCTTCAGCGCCACCGCGATCTTCTTCACCGGGCGGCCGGAGGCCATCCGCGCCAACAAGTCGTTGGAGATCTGCGCCAGCAGCGTACGGGTGAGGATGGCGTCGGCGTTGCGGGCGCCGCTGTCCACGTCCAAGCAGCGCGCGGCCATCTGTTCGGTCAACTCCTCCGGGAACTCGACATGCGCGCCGTGGTTGTCGGCGATGCGCTGGCGGATCTTGTCCAGCTTCAGGCCGACGATGGCGCGCAGCACATCGTCGCTGATCGGGAAGTAAGGCACGATGGTCAGGCGGCCAAGGAAGGCCGGTTTGAAGGTCTTCTGCAGCGTCGGACGCAGGATTTCCACCAGATCGTCGGCGGTCGGGTCGCGGGTTTCGTCCTCCACCGTCACGCCGTGCTCGCACGCGCGCATCACCAGATCGGTGCCGGCATTGGAGGTCAACAGGATGATGGTGTTCTTGAAGTCGACCTCGCGGCCTTCGCTATCCTCCAGCACGCCCTTGTCGAATACCTGGAAGAACAGCTCCAACACGTCCGGATGCGCCTTCTCCACCTCATCCAGCAGCACCACCGAATACGGCTTGCGGCGCACGGCCTCGGTCAGCACGCCGCCCTCGCCGTAGCCGACGTAGCCCGGGGGCGAGCCCTTCAGGCCGGACACGCTGTGCGCTTCCTGGTATTCGGACATATTGATGGTGATCAGATTGCGTTCGCCGCCGTACAGCGCCTCGGCCAGCGCCAACGCGGTCTCGGTCTTGCCGACGCCGGACGGGCCCACCAGCAGGAACACGCCCTTGGGCTTGCCCGGATCTTCCAGATTAGCCTTGGCGATCTGCACCCGCTCGGCGATCTGCTCCAGCGCGTGGTCCTGGCCGATCACGCGCTCGGCCAAGAGCTTGGCCAGCTTCTGCACCTGCTCCAGCTCGTTGCTGACCATGCGGCCCAGCGGGATGCCGGTCCAGCCGGCGATCACGTCGGCGATCACGCTCTCGTCCACGCATTCGAAAGCCAGCGGCTGGGTTTTCTGCAGCTCGCGCAGCTCCTTGCGCTTGGCCTGCAGCGGGCTGATCTTCCTGCCCTTGGCCGGCTTGGCCTCGTCCTTGGCCGCCTTCAACTCGTCTATCTCGACGATCAGCTTCTGTTGCGCCTCCCAGGCCTGATGCAGCGCGGCCAGGTCCTGTTCCAGCTCGGCGCGCTGCGCCTGCAGTTCGGCGATGCGGTCGGCGTGGCCTTCTTCGCGCTCCAGCGCCGCGGTTTCGCGGTCGATATTGTCTATCAGCACCGTCACGTCCTCGATCGGGCCCGGCTTGCCGGCGCGCGACAGCGCGACGCGGGCGCAGGCGGTGTCGAGCACGCTGATCGCCTTGTCCGGCAGCTGGCGGCCGGCGATGTAGCGGCTGGACAGCTGCACGGCCGCGGCCACCGCCTCGTTGAGGATTTCCACCTTGTGGTGCTTGGCCATCGCATCGGTCAGGCCGCGCACCATCTGCACGGCGATTTCCGGCGCCGGCTCTTCCACCTTCACCACCTGGAAGCGGCGCGCCAGCGCGGCGTCCTTCTCGAAGTATTTCTTGTACTCGGCCCAGGTCGTCGCCGCGATGGTGCGCAGCTCGCCGCGTGCCAACGCCGGCTTCAGCAGATTGGCCGCGTCGTTCTGGCCAGCCGCGCCGCCGGCGCCGATCAAGGTGTGCGCCTCGTCGATGAACAGGATGATGGGCACCGGGCTGGCTTTGACCTCGTCTATCACCTGGCGCAGGCGGTTTTCAAACTCGCCCTTGACGCTGGCGCCAGCCTGCAACAGGCCCAGGTCCAGCGTGCGCAGCGTCACGCCGGCCAGCACCGGCGGCACCTCGCCCAGCACGATCTTGCGCGCCAGCCCTTCCACCACCGCGGTCTTGCCCACGCCCGGCTCGCCGGTGAGGATGGGGTTGTTCTGCCGGCGGCGCATCAGGATGTCTATCATCTGGCGGATTTCGACATCGCGGCCCAGGATGGGATCGATCTTTCCGGCCTTGGCCTGCGCGGTCAGATCGATGGTGTACTTGTCCAGCGCCGGGCTGCCGCGCTTGCCTTGCGGCGCGGCCGGCTGCTCGCCTTCATCCTCGTCGCCCGCTGTCGGCTGCGCGTCGCCGCTGGCCGATTCACCGCCGTGCCGGCGCAACGCCGCGTAGGCGCCGGCCAGCCTGCCGGCGTCCTGGCGGGCCAATGCCGGCGCGCCGGACTGCAGCGCGCCCTTGAGCGCGTCGTCCTGCCACAGCGCCAGCAGCAGGTCCAGCGTGGAGACATTGTCCTGGCCGTGCTCGGCGCTGGCCAGCAGCCAGGCCTTTTCCAGCCACTTGGGCAGCCACGACGACAACACCGGGTTACGGGTGTTGCCGCTGCGGAAGTTGTCCAGCGCGGCGTCCAGTTCGCGCTCGACGCGGGACAGGTCGGCGCCCAGCGCGCGCAGCGCCGCCAGCGCGGCATTGTCATCCTGGTCGAACATCGCCAGCAGCACATGCTCGATCTCGATCTCGAAGTGAGTGCGGGCCAGCGCGCGGCTGGCGGCCTGTTCAATGGCCTGCCGCGCAGTGGGCGTCAACCGGTCTATCAGGGATTTCAGCGATACGGACATAGGTTTGCACTCGTTCTCTAAAGGTGTGGATTCAAATCATTCATCGTTGGCGGCGGCGGCCGGCATCATCTCTGCCAGCCAGCCTCTCAGCGCCGCGCAACCGTCGTCGTCCAGATCGGCCAGCATCGCGCCATACCAGTCCCGGACCTGTTTCTCGTTCAGGCATTGCAATAGCAGCGGCCAGCTGTTCTCCAGAAAAACCGCGAAGAACGGCACGCCGCGCTGATGCAGGAACATGTCGTCGGTGATCTTCAGCTGGCGATACAGCTCTCGCAGCCAAGTCAGATAAGGCAGCGTCTCGCGCGCGTGGCCGGCCTGGGCCAGCGCGGAGATGAAATTGACGTAGGCCGCCGCGCAGGAGGATTCGCGGCGGACGCGGTTGATCTCGTCGAACTTCATCAGCCAGGCCTTGCCCCGCTCCACCTCGCCGGCCATCACCGACGCGCTGGCCAGCTGCAAGGCGTTGTGGGCGGACGGCTCCAGCTCGAATAGTTTCTGCCAGCAGGAGAAAGCCGTGCGCCACTGTCCCTGGCGGCTGGTGGCCAGCGCGCACAGGCGATAGGCGTCGGCTCGCAGGCCGGCGGACTTCGCCTCCAGATGCGGCTGCGCCAGCCTCAGCGCCAGCGGCCAATCCTCGCCCTGCAGGGCTGCAACCGCCGCGGCGAGTTCAGGCGGCGCGTCTGAGCCGCTCACGCTTAGCTGGGCGGTTTTCCCGCGGCCGATCAATCGCTTGAGTATGCCCATGGCTTCCGTTTCCCGTTTCAGTCCAACAGCGTGTAACGCATATCGTCCGGATGGCCGGACGGCCTGCCCATCCAACTGTCGCCGCCCAGACTCAGCGTGGCCGAGCCCAGCGCCGCCGGCTGGACATCGCGCTCGTCCAGCACCAGGCACACCTCGGCGGCCAGGCCGTGGCCCAGCGCGAACTTCATCAGCGCGCGCAGCGCCTGCGCGCCGGCGGCATGCGGCTGCAACGCGTTGAACTGCTCGCGGCGCAGCGGCCCCAGCCTCAGCTTGAGCTTGGTCTGGCGGTCCCAGATGCGCTCGCCGGCAAAGGCCGACAGCCCCAATTCGCAGCCGTCCATGCCCAGCTGGCTTTGCTCGCCTTGCGGCACCTGCAGCCACTGGCCGGCGAACTGCTCCAGGCTGGCATCGACGCCGAAAAAGCCCTCCACCAACGTCAGCAGCGACTGCGCCGACAGCGGCTTCTGGCTCAGCAGGCCGGCGTAGTAGACGAACATGCGCTCGTCCAGCTCTGCGCCCGGCCCCATTTGCTGCCGCAGCTGGGATAGGCCAACGCCGCCCAGGTCCAGCAGATTGCGGGTGAAGCCGTCGCGCTCGCCGGCCTCGACATTGATCCAGCTGCGGTACTTGCACCAGGCGTCGAAGAACATCGACGCGGCGCGGTGGCTGAACAAGTCGAAGAAGGCGTGCATGGTGTCGTCGCGGTGGCGCAGGCGGCGCTCCAGCAGCAGTTCGGTGTAGGCGGTGGGCAGCGCGCCGCTCGGCCCGGTCAGGCCGAGAAAGCTGATCGTCATCTCATCCGACGCGTCGCTCTCTTCCGCCGCCGGCTTGTAGCCGGTCAGCTCGCTGGCGGGGAAGGACAAGGACGCCAGCGTGCGGAAACGCAGCCGCTCCGGCAACCGCCCGCGCCGCGCGCCCGGCCGGCGCGCACCGGACAAGCCGAGTATGCGCGCCGCTTGGAAAAAGCCGAACTGGCTGGCGTCGGCCGCGAGCTCGCGATGCAAGTCGCGCGGCGGACGCGACGGCGTCACCGCCGCGTCAGCGCCGCTCATTCGCATCCTCCATCCTGCCCCTGATTGCCCATGAGCCGAAGAACAGCCCGCTAATCAAACCCAAAACGCCTCCCGCTACGAGACTAAGCGAAACCATGGCCGTCTCCGCCAAGGTCCCGCTGAAAAAATACAGGATGCCGCCCATGACAAATGCCAACGGCAAACCCGCACAAACCATCCAATTTCGCCGACTTTGCTTCTCTTTTTCCGTGTGTCCATGGAAAAGGAGTAATAAAACAGTTGCAGCACGCTAGGCATCAGCGCGGAAACCACTATCCACTCCATGGCCGCCTCAAATCACCAAGGCCTCGCCGGCCCGCGCCGGCCACGCCGCCACTTCCTGATTCTGCTGTGTCGTCTCCACTCGCAGCCGTGTGAAGCTGTTGGGCGCGCAGTACAGCGCGAAGAAGCGCTCCAGCACCGACGCGAACAGGTAGACACTGCCGCCGACATAATAATCGGCATCCAGTTTCAGCCTGATTTCGCTGCCGCGGACGAAGCCGGCGAAATCGCGGCCGGTGACGCGGGTCACCGCAGGCTGGCTGGCGATGCCCATCACACCCTGGATCTGCCGCACATTGACCGGCGAACCGGCAAGGTTGTACAGCGCCAGCATTTCCTGCAGCGCCGCCACACCGGAATCGACGATGGACATGTAGTTCAGCGACAGATGCGAAATCAGCCGCCACTGCACCGCGCGGCCCAGCGGGCTGCGCTGGGTGGCGGACGGCTTGCGCAGCAGCCGCACCCGCTTCACCACCGAGTGCCCGGGCAGGCTGAAGTCGGTGCGCTGCGCCGCCTGGCTGCCGCCGAAGGGAATCTGCTCCGGCAAATCGCGGTTGCTGCACAGCAGGTCCAGGCTCAGCACCTCGGCCGCCGGCCGCACCGAATTGAACTGCAGATCCACCAGATGCAGCTCCAGGTCCGTTCCCTTATCGCCGGCGCGCGGCGAGCCTTCACGGCTGGCGTGCCAGTAGAAGCGCGGCGTCTGGCGCGCGCTGCCATGACGCGTGGCGTAGAACGGCGGCACTTCCTCGCTGCTCTCGCCCTCTCCGGACTTCTCCACCCGCACCACGCGGCGGATCTGGATCACTTCGTAAGCCTGCTGCTTGCGGCCATCGGCCAACACCGCGTAGCCGGCCTTCTGATGGCTGACGCGGATGGGCTCGCCGGGCTGGTTGAACAGGTTGACCACCGGCGCGCAGCCCAGCTTCAGGTGATGCGCCTGTAATTGGGTCAGCAAGCGGTGATGGCGCTCGCTGTCCGGGTAGTCGCCCAGCACCAGCTGCAACACCAGCTTGCCGCCGTCCAACCGCGCCGCAGCCTTGTCCAGCTCGGCGATGTCGACGAACAGGAACTTGTCCGGATAGCAGAAATACTCGGTCAGCAACCGATAGCCCATGAACGAGCGCTCGTCGTACTCCAGCATGCCCTCGTCGCGGCCAAAGCCCACCGGGCGGATGGCCGAAGCTGGCAGCACCGCGCTGCGCGACGGGTCCTCGCTGCCGTCGCCGACGCGGATGCGCAGCACCTGGGACAGCAAGAGCTCGTACAGCAGATGCATCAATGCCGGCTCGCCGTCCAGGAAGAAGCGCAGCGAAGTCAGCCCAATGCTGTTCAAAGCCAGGCCACCGTGGGTCTGGAACTCCATCGTCAGCAGCGCCGCCGCGTCCGGCGCCAACTGGCGCAGATAGGGCGAGCCGCTGGTCAGCTCCAGCTTGGCGCTATTCAGCGACAGCGGATACAGGTCCACCGGGTAGGCGCTGCGGAATTTGCACACCACGCCGTTGATGGCCGGCGCATGCACCGGCTGGCCGCGCTCCACGCGGTAGCGCTTGGCGATTTCCGGCCGCGCCGGATCGCACTCGAACTGGACGATGGTGGCCGACGGAATCGGCTGCAGATAATGCGGATACAGCACATCCAGGAAGCTTTCCGCCACCTCGGGATAATCGTCGTCCAGCTTCTTGTGGATGCGCGAAGCCAGCAGCGCGAACGCCTCGATTAGCCGCTCGGTGTGCGGATCGGCGCACTGGTCGCCTTCCATCTGCAGCCGGCCGGCAATCTTGGGATAACGGCGCGCGAACTCGCCCGACAGCTCCCGCAGGTGGCCGAGTTCGCGTTCGTAATACGGTAGTAAGGATTCAAGCATTTCTATTCAAGCCGGCTCAGACCAGCGCAGTATCCGATGAAGATTGCCCGCGCCGGGTCAGCAACACATTGTCGGCGCCGGCATACACCTTGCGATAACGCAGATAGCCCGCCCCCGTCAGGAACGGCTCCTGCCCTTCGGTCACGCGTTTGGGAACCTGGGTACGGCCGGAATCCACATATAGCTTGACCCAGCCTCTCTCCTCTTCGCTCAAGCGGCTCTGGTCCTGATGGGACATTTTTTCCAGCATGGCCAGAATCTCCGGCTCCTCCTTGCCGCTCAGCCGGAACCAGGCATAGGAGTCATGCGCGTAATACTGGAACAGATGGCTGGCAGCCGGCTTCAGCCATGCGGATTGCTCGCCCTTTTCCAATTCAGGCCAGACTGCCTTGAACTCGGTCCAGTCCTTGACCACCTTGGGGTCGAAGGTCGGCGGATGGTAAGGCCTTTGCAAGCGGCCGGTCTGCACTATTTCGCCGCTGCTCCAGCGTTTGTAATAGCTGAGGTGTTCGGCCAGCTTGGCGTTGCCGCCCAGCAAATCGTTGACATCCGCATTCGACGCATTTTGCAGATTATCGAAATGCGCACGCAGCGAGGCGTCATTCTGCTTGTCCACCCAGCTCAAGCGCCAGGCGATATACGGCCAGTACACCGAGCGCAGCAGCTCTTTGTAGCTGCCCTGTTTTTGGGGCTGGGTGTCCAGATAGCTGTTGAAATCGTCAATCAGCTTCGGATCCACCTGCATCCGCAGTTGGGCGGTGGCGCTGGCTTTCTCCGCCTTCAGCGGCACGCCGGCCAGCCGCGCTTTGCGGTACATCACCGCCAGCGGAATGCGGGAGAGCATGTCGGCTCCTTTAGAATCGGTCCCCCTGCCTTGCTCCTTCGGCAAATAGCCGCCGCCGACATCGGAGTGCACGCCGGGAAATATGATTTCCTCGCTATCCGAAGGCGCGCCAGCGCCCATCTCGATGGAGTCCAACGGGAAGCTGCGGCGGATTTCATGGCCGGACACCAAGTGCACGCAGGGCATGCCCATCGGCACCCGCAGCGAGGTTTCCGCGTCCGCCCATTCGGCATGGCCGTCGAACAGCAGCGTAGACGATGCCAGACCTACCGCGGCCACGGTATCGAAAATGCCCAGAAAGTCGAACTTCACCGGGAAGCCGCCCAAGGTCATCTGCCCCGGCTGACCGGTCAGCTCGGCGTCCAGCTGGCATAGACGCTGCATCCAGTTGCTGAAGCAGCGCGCCTTGGTGGCGCCGCGGGAAAACCCGAACACCGACAAATGGATGGTCCCCACCTTGCCCTTGGACATATTGGCCGGCTTCTCGCCCGGCGCATGCATGAAATCCTTGATTGACCGATGCAGCAGCTTCAGTTGTTCGCGCAATGTGTCGTAAGTACTCTGCTTGCCTTGATCCATCTCGCGCGCGGTCAGCCAACGCTCCTTTTTCAGGTGCCAGCCGGTGATCACCAACTGCTTGCTCAGCGACGAAATCTTGCCCTTGTCGAGCAACTCCTGCCCGACAAAATAACGGTTGACGTTATTAATCGCCTGCATCAGCGCCCAGACAATGCGCTCATGGCCATACAAGGCGGAAGCGGCGCCGAAGGCCGCGTCCATGCCTTGGCCGCTGTCTCCTACTTGCGGAAACGGCGTGCCTACGCCCGGGATATAAACCTTGAAGAAATGGGGGTAATCGTCATTTCCATCCAGCGGCTGCTTTTCGGCGATGATTCCAGGTACGTCCTGCCCCGGATAGGTGTCGTACAAACGCGCGACATTGGAGAACCCCTCGTTTTTCGTGCACAGATTGTAATTATTACGCGTGCCATCAAAGAAAAAACCGAAAAACAGATTGAAATCGCAACTAGCGTTGGGGTTACCTATTGGGGGAAGCTCTCGCGTAGAGAACCTCCGAAGATCCTTCGTTTCTTTCTCATCAAAAAATTTGTCGAAATTACACGGATCAGTCATCGAGTGTGGAATATTATCGGCCAATCTAGTCATGGTCGACCTCCTAACAATTTCAACTCCCATACAATAGAATCTATTGCCTCTTGGTAACCACGCTTATCTTCACTTTGAGTGGCAGTCTCTTTTGCCTTCTGCATTTTCAACAATTGTTTCTTCAACAAATCACTATCTCTATCCCACAATGTCCTTCGGTACTCTACAGAAGGCTTTGGCCACCCTTTCACCGCACCCGGCCAGTTCACATTGGAGGGATCATAGCGACTGACCACCAGTGCCACTTTGTCATTCGGCAGCAACTGTACCCATACCGTGCCTATATCGCTTGCTTCATAAGGAGGAACGCTCACAGTCCGCAACTGCAATGGAATATTCTCTTTAGACCATTCTGCTGCCGTCTTGGCCTTTGTTTCATCCTTGGTTTGAACCACCAATTGCATCCCCGGCTGCCATTTAGCTGGCAAATTGACACAGCACATGATGCCCCCTGCACCATATGGTTTGACCATTTCAGCCGCCTCCGCCTGCTCCGGCGTCGTTGGCTGGGCCACGGCCACCCAAGCGTACCCCTTACCGCTATAATTCACCACCGTCATCGACGCACCTAATTGACCGCCCATACCAGCGCAGGCACTAAGCGCCGAACAAAACCATAAAATCCACACGATTCTTTTGATCATTGCACTCACCGGAATCTCCATTTTCCCAATCAAGGAAAATTACAAATAGCAGCCGAGGTTGCTCATTAACCCCTATGAATAAGCTTCTCAAAAATAGATCTAAGATCGGCTGCAATCGTAAAAACTAGAAAGACATCTCATACTTGAGAAAATTTCTTTACCGTCACGACCTACCATTAATCAAAGCCATCAATGGCATATTATTGCGATCAATGGTTATTACTTACAACGAAGGTATCTTTATGAAAACTCATCATGGTCTTTTCCCAAGCCTATTAATTTGTTTCCGAGCAGAATCAATAGCATCTTGATATTTTTCTCCATCCGCCCCATCAACCCTGACTTTCGCTTGAAAGTCGGAAAAATCCTTCGTCAAGAGTCTCATTTCTTGATCCCATAGCTGGCGACGATATTCCAGAGAAGGCTTCGGCCATCCCCTAACCACCCCTGGCCAATTCGCACTCGACGGATCGTATCGGCTGACCACCAACGCTATCTTGTCATCCGGCCGCAACTGCACCCATGCCGTGCCCACGTCGCCCTCGGCATAAGGCGGTACTTCCACAAAACGCAGCCGCAGAGGAATATTTTCTCTGGACCATTCCGCTGAAGTCTTCGCCTTGGTTTCATCCTTGGTCTGCACCACCAGCTGCACGCCAGGCCGCCACTTGGCCGGCAGATTGACGCAGCACATGATGCCGCTGCCGCCATATGGACTCACCATGTCGGCAGCCTCAGCCTGCTCCGGCGTTTGCGGCTGAGCCACCGCCACCCAGTCATAACCCTGGCCGGTGTAATTGACCGCCGTCATCGACGCGCCCAGCGGCTTGCCTCCGATACCGGCGCAGGCGCTCAGCATCAGACCCGCCATCGACAAAAAAGCCCAGCGCCAAATTGCGGACACCGCGCTCGCCGCGTTCATTCGGTTTCCGGCGCCCGCTCCAGCTCCAGATCGATGCCAGGCATCACCAGCAGGTAGTCGGTGCGCATCACGTGGGTACGTCCGTTAGCGCCTTGCAACTCAGTGCCCTTGGCAATGCGGAACAACGCGATCCGGTCGCCGACCAGCGCGCTGGACTGGGTCAGTTTGCCGGCATCCGGCTCATTCCCAAGCCATTGCGCCAGATGCTTGCCATCCTTTTGCAACTCGGCCTTTTGCGCTTCGCCGCTGCCCAACAATGCCTGCGCCCGCAGCCAGTAGCCGCCGTCGCGCTTTTCCACCGTCAGCAGATGCGCGGGTTTGCCGTCATCGCCGTAAACTTGCTGCATCTCTCCGGACGGCAGCAGCGTATAGCCGCCGACAAAATCGTCCGCCTTCGCCCACAGGGGCAGCACAGCCAGCAATACCGCCAACAACTTGCCAATTCGACTGAACATTCTCTTTACCCTCCCGGATTGAAAGATGCGGGATCGCGCAACGCATCCAGACAACATTGGTAACGATCGTCCGGCGCATCGACGCCGTTCTTGTCGGCCACCGCCAGCGCCTTCTCCACCATGGGGTGGCAATCCGCCAACACGGCGGGATGGATCGCTCGATGGAACTGCAGCTGGAACAGCGTTTCGTCCGGCTCTCCAGCGCGAATCAATGCCAAGGTCTGCTCGGCGCTTAACTTTACTTTCTCTGCAGGCGGCTCGGCTTTTGATGGCAACGGCAGCGTTTTCCAACCGCCGAACCTGCTTGGCGCGGCACACAGTGTGGCAGGGCCGAAAAACTGTCCGCCTTGCTCGTCATCCAATACTCCGACGATATCCTCCAATCGGCGGGTATCGGGGAAACGCAGATTGAAATGCTGATCATCGGCCTTGACCACACACCATGGCAGCAAACGTGCGGCCAACTCCGGCAGGCTTTCCTTGCTGCGCCAGACGCTGACCATGGGCAGGCCATCGCATTGCCTCAGCAAACGCTCCGCCTCTGCTTGCTGAAACGCCTGCCACTCCATCAGCAGCGGCGATGCGGCCATCAGTTGTTCATCGCCGTCATCGCTTTGCGTGAAGACACTGCGCCACGGCGCGCCGCTGCGGCGAAGATGTTGAAGCAACTTCGGATTCAACGCGCCATCGAACAGCAAATACTGATGCTGGTCCTCGCCCAATGGCCCGTGTTGTTGCAACAGGCCAGACAGCCCTTCGATATCGAAAGAGTGGATCAGCTTCATCATTGCACCTTGCTGAATGCGGAGCCGGCCTTGGCGCTGCGCAGCAGACACTCGACACAAATCTCTTTAGGGAACATCGGCAGCGGCGGATTCATTTGATCCGGCCCGGTAAAGTTGTGGCTGGCGCCCTTGATGCTGATGGTGCCGGGCGCGTGCAGTTCGATCTTGCCGTCCTTCAGGCGGATGTAAGCGCCGCCTGCGGTCAACAGAATCTCGTCCTTGGCATTGACGACGATGCGTTCCTTGCAGGACGTGATCGTCACATCCTTATCCGCCGTCAGCTCCATCGCGTCGCTCTGCGCCTGCACTTGCACCTTGCCCTTGGCGGCAATCAACTTCAGCGCCACCTTGTCCTTCACGCCGGCCACGAACAGGCTGATGTGCTGGCCGACGTTGTGCAGCCAGCGCCGGCCGGTGGTGTGGTTGGCGTCGCGCTGGGCCACGAGGTTCAGGTGCTGGCCGGCGGAGACGGTTTGGCTCTGCTCGGTCAGGCTGGCGATGCCGGCTGGGCCGGACAGGATCAGCAGCGGCTGCTGGCCGGCTTGCTCCTTGGCGGTTTTGCCGTCCTTGTCGGTATTCGATCCCGCTTCCCAGGCTTTCAGCGCGTCGGCGTGGTGCTGCAGGTGGCCGTCGGTTTTCTTGCCGGCCTTGGCGTTGTCCGGGCCGATTTCGTCGGGCCCGGTTTCCATGGTGTCGGCCAGCTGGCCGGTGGCGGTTTCGGCCAGGGCTTGCGACAGCGAGAGGGCGGCGTCGAGCTGGCTCTGGGCGTGTTCGCGCGCTAGCTGTTTGCCGCCAGCGCCGTTCTGCGCTTCGGTGGACAGCAGCAGGCCGTGCGCGGCGCGGATGGTGCCGTGATTGTCGGTGCGCAGCTCGAAGCCGTCGCCGCGCGGCTGGGCCTTGCCGTTGCTGCGCGGGTGGGCGAGGTAGCCCTGGTTGAGCTGGGTCTTGCCCGCTTCGCTGGACAGCTTGGCGCGCACTTCGCCGGGGGTGTCGTCGAACAGCAGCTCGTTGTAGCCGCCGCCCTGGTGTTCTTTGGATTTGATGCCGGACAGGGTCTTGTTGGCCGGCAGGCTGCCGGCGCCGCTGAAGTCGGGCGTCGGGTGGCTGCCGTTGTACAACACGCCGGTGATCACCGGGCGGTCGATGTCGCCTTCGATGAAGTCGACCAGCACTTCCTGGCCGATGCGCGGGATGAA